>JAUXGQ010000506.1 GCA_030621975.1 Gammaproteobacteria bacterium
GCGAGAGGAGTGCGAATAGCTAGCCTATTTAAGCGACGACCAACGCAGCCGGGCGGGATAGATCGGCGTTCCAAAATGTGAATTAATTTTGAAGCGAGCCCTTAGGCCGAATTGCTCACCGCAGAGGGCGCAGAGCTGTTTGGATTTGAAGGTATTTCTGATGCGGAGTTGGATTGGGAGTGCCTACGCTTGGTATCGAGTAACATTCAGGACCGTGCAACCTAATCTATCAATCTCTTTGCGTCCTCTGTGACCTCTGCGGTTAACGGGGTAAGAAGTGCGGGTCAGCGACGCTGTTCGCCGGCAAGCCGGCTCCTACAAGCTCTGGTTATCCGATATAACAACGTGGAATTAACGAGCATCGCGTGAACGATTCCAAAACGGCTTCTTCCCCTGGGCAACCCCAATCCATAACCCTGGATGAACGGCTGCTCGCAGAGACGGTGCGGCTCTACGAAGACGCACAGGGTTTCCCCCTCGATGAGCCTCAGGCGCTCGAGAAGGGCCGGGCCGCGGGCGGTGACCTGGAACGGCGTATCATCCTGCGCACCCAGGCCCTGTCCATCACGCCGGCGCTGAAGACGGCGTTGCAACAGTTGCACAACACGTCGACCCTGGTCGTTGTCGCGGGCCTGATACTCGGCCTGTTGACAGGCGCCACCGCCGCGCAGGCGGCGTTTGGATCGGGCCTCGATGGATACGTCAACTTCTTCTCGGTACTGGGCGGTTTGCTCGGCGTCCCCACCCTGGCACTGCTGTTGTGGCTGGTCATGATAGCGGCGCGTCCCAGCAACATCGCCACCGGGATCCTGGGCGCCGCCACCCTGGGCCTGGGTCGGCGGATCAACCAATGGTTGCACCGGGGCGCCGCACGGGCCGCCGCGGTGCAGGCCGGCGCCTCGGTGCTCACCCAAGGCGCCATCGGCCGTTGGACCCTCAGCGCCATCACCCATGCCGTCTGGCTGGCCTTCCTGGTCGGTTGCCTGAGCCTGGTGTTGCTGATTCTCAGTACCAAACAATACCGCTTCGCCTGGGAAACGACCATTCTCTCCCAGCCCACCTACGTAAAACTTACCCGGGCTCTGTCCGTTGTTCCCGATGCGCTGGGGTTCGCCACCCCGGAACCCGGGCAGGTCGCGGCGAGCCAATGGACGGGCCAGGGGCAGCCGTCGAGCCCAGGTTCCGAGGCCTGGGCCGGCTTGCTGGTGGCTTGCATCCTCGTCTATGGCGTCCTGCCCCGCGCCCTGTTGCTGCTGCTCAGCCTGGTGGCCCGGCACCGGGCAAACAGACGCTTCCGTCTGGACACGGCGCTTTCCGGTTACGCGCGCCTGCAGACAGGTCTTATGCCCGTGGCGCAGTCCCTGGGCGTGGTGGATGCAAAACAGATCCCGGAACAAGGCGCAGGGACAACGCCGTCAGCCGAGGACCGGCCGACGGCCATCCGCCCGGACGGTCCAACCGCCATTCTGGGCCTGGAGATCGCCCCCCCGAAGACGGACTGGCCACCAACGCTCAACGGGATCGAATGGCTGGATCTGGGCTTCGTGGACAACCGCGACGATCGCCATCGGGTTCTCGATCAACTCGTCGCCGCACCCACGCCACCGCGCCTGATCCTGGTCGTGTGCGCCCTCGCCGCCACACCCGATCGGGGCACCCGCAGCTTCGTCCATAACCTGCGAGAGACCGTCCGTATCCCGGTGTTCATGGTCCTCACGGAAGGTCAACACCTGCGCGAACGGGGCAATGCCGGACAAGTCGCACAGCGGGTCGAGGACTGGCGGCAATTGGCCCGCGACGCCCGGGTGCCGAATGACAGGGTCCTCGAGGCCGACCTGGATCATCTCACCGCCGCCAGTCGCCGTAAGCTGGCTGACTTACTGGGCGCCACCGCCTCGGCGGCCCCTGCGGGCGGACATATCGCGCACGCCTTCGAACTCATAATCACGCATGTACGAAGCTGGCCGGACCAGCCCGATCTTGCGGAACAGGCGGAACTGCAGCGTGCCGTCGGGAGACTCTATCAGGGCCGGCCGCAGAACTGGCAGCACCTGCTGCGGACAGGATCCACGACAGGCGCCGCACGGATAGCGCAGGTGAAAACCAGTGCCGACCGGATGCTGGCGTTATTGCCCGCGCGCTTGCAGGCGCGCCCGAAGTGGCTGGCGGCGGGTGCCCTGGCCGGCGCCCTGGGTTGCGTCGTCGCCGCCACGCTGGGAGCAACCGCAGCCATCGCCGCCCTGCCCGCCTGGGCGGGATTGGGCGCCGCCGTCTCGGCAGCCCTGCAGGCCGTCCGCCCGGGTGCGCCAGCAACCGGCCAGCCCGAGGTCGACCTGACCGAAGCGGTGAACGCCGCGGCCCTGTTTGCCCTGGTTCTGGAACTGCAGGGGCGCGACGAAACGTCCATCTCCCGCATCATCGATCAGGTCGCCGGCGCGGACGAACCACCCGTCATCGACGGCCCCGACGCGGCGCAGGCCTGGTTGGACGGTCTGCGCCAGCGTCTGGATCGGGCCTTGGCCCAAGAGGAATCGGCGTGAAGCGGCCCGTCCTGAAAATAGCCGTGGTCGGCCATACCAACACGGGTAAGACGCCGCTGCTTCGCACCCTGACACGCGATACAGGTTTCGGCGATGTCTCCGACCGCCCCTCTACCACGCGCCATGTGGAAGGCACATCCCTGCTGGTTGACGGCGAGCCGTTGGTGGAACTCTACGACACCCCTGGGCTGGAGGATTCC
>JAUXGQ010000152.1 GCA_030621975.1 Gammaproteobacteria bacterium
ACTGCTGCACGTAGTGGATCACCTGCAAGGATTCGACCATTACGAGATTCTTGCCCTGACGCCCATGGAGATCGCGAAAAAGATAGAAAAGCGCGCGACTGAGAGTCTGGATGATCTGGTGAACCGTATCAAAGGGTCGGTTGCCGTTGACAAGGCCGTGCAACACGGCAAAACATCGGTCGAGATCTGTGAAGCGGCAAAAGCAGCACAGGCCGACCTCATCGTCATTGGCAGTCACGGCAGAACAGGCCTGTCCCACGTCCTCATCGGAAGCGTTGCCGAGACGGTTGTCCGTCACGCGGACTGCCCGGTCCTGGTCGTCCGGGCTACCGAATAACTCAGGAACATTTTTCGGTGGACTATGCGCGCTGGCATAGCCCACCCCATGCTTGCCCGGCCTCATCGCCGGCTAAGTCGTTTAGATGCGTTCGAAAGCCGCGGCTATACCCTGCCCGCCGCCGATGCACATGGTGACCAGCGCATAACGGCCGCCGCAACGCTGCAGCTCATGGATTGCCTTGGTAGTGACGATGGCGCCCGTGGCTCCGATCGGGTGGCCCAACGAGATTCCGCTGCCGTTGGGATTGGTTTTATCCATGGGCAGATCCAGGTCGCGACAGACTGCCAGAGCCTGAGCGGCGAAGGCCTCGTTGACCTCGAGCACGTCGAAGTCACTGATGGACAGACCGGTTTTCTCCAGTAGTTTTTTAACCGCCGGCACCGGACCTATGCCCATGTACTTGGGCTCGACAGCAGCGTGGGAATAGCCTACCAGCCTCGCCATGGGCTTCAGGCCCTTGGCCTCAGCGGCGTCGGCCGCCGCTATAACCAGCGCCGAGGCGGCGTCGTTGATACCCGAGGCGTTACCAGGGGTCACCGAACCGTCCTTTTTGAATGCAGGGCGGAGCTTTGCCAGGCCCTCTACAGTGACATCAGGACGGAAATGCTCGTCCTTTTCGAATACTGTCGTGCCCTTACGCGTCTTGATTTCGATGGGCACGATCTGGCTGTCGAAACGCCCGTCCTTCCAGGCGGCTGCGGCCCGTTGGTGACTCTCGACCGCCAGTTGGTCCTGTTCTTCCCGGGTGATTCCCCACTTTTCGGCGATATTCTCAGCGGAGATACCCATGTGAACGGTATCGAAAGGATCGGTCAGCGCACCTACCATCATATCGATGATACGGCTGTCGGCCATGCGTGCTCCCCAACGCATGCTGGTTGAAAGATAACCAGCTCGGCTCATGTTCTCGACCCCGCCGCCGACGGCGAAATCACAATGTCCGGTCTCGATCTGCTGCGTGGCTGACACGATTGCTTGCAACCCACTGCCGCAAAGGCGGTTAAGGGTAAACGCGGGCGTCTCCACCGGCAGGCCGCCATACACCGATGCCAGTCGCGACAGATACATATCCCGAGCCTCGGTATGGATAACCTGTCCGATTACCGTGTGCCCCACGTCTTGGGGATCGACACCGGCGCGCTTTACAGACTCTTTGATGCAGGTCGCGGCCAGATCAACGGGCGGTATGTCTTTGAGTGTGCCACCGTATCCTCCTACGGCGGTGCGTACGGCGCTGAGTACCACGATTTCACGGGTTGTGCTCATGTATTCTCCTCCAAGGTAGTTAATTTTGCGACGCAGGCGCATTCTTGAATCCCACCGCGCGTACGTCAAGTCTTAGTCCCTGCGGGATGAGCCGGTAAGCCCAGCCTCAGGGCCTAAGGGAAAGGTTTCAAACAGGCTACCGAGCGTCCCCGGATGGAGACGCCCGGGCAGCGAAGCCTGCGCTGCACTCGAGAGTGCGGCAGGTTTCCCAGCGCGGCAACTGTGCCGCCGGGCGCTTATGTGAAGCGCAAGTCCTAGTCGACTTATTATTACTTCTTCGGGGCGAAAATCGCTTTGAAGTCATCAAAGCTTTCCGCGAAGCGTTTGTTGACTACTTCAAGGGTATCGGAGTTAGCCCTGGCCGCCAATTCGGCGAGTTCCTGCATGTTTGCCAAGCCTTTTTCAAAGACTGCCTTGGCGATCTCAGCCTGCTTCGCCGGGATATCCTGGGGTTGGCCAGCGCTCGTAACGTTCTGCGCGGCCTTAGTAGCTTCCTCCATGGTGCGACGGAAAATCTCAGCTTGACGCTGGCCGAGGGTCTGAACGCCTTCGATGGCCATACGGTTTGCGGCGGTCAGCGCCTCGATGTTTTTCTGTTGGCTTGACAACAGAGCCTCTATGTTAACACCCGGTATTTGCAAGCTTTCCATGGCCTTGGACATGTCCATCGGATTAAGGTTGAATTTGGTGAACATCTCGAAGGGGTTCGGGGTACTCATTTTGCTTTCTCCTCATCGGTTGCGGAATCAATGCTGCAGCGCAGCATTTCCAGACTATTGTCTATCGTTTGGCGGCCGAGGTCAATATGTTGCGGTGCAAAATAATAACGGCCGCATCGACTGGCGTTTCTCCTGGAGCACGGGATCAAGCGGCCATGGGAGCGTTGCTGAAAAAAGCTTCGGCAGCTGTCGGCGCTAGATTTAGCCTTCGCACCCGAGTCTAAGTACCTGAAAGTCTAGTTCGCATTGGCGAAACCGCCCTGAAATCGAGAAAACTTTTTAGTACTCGGCCTTGAAAGTATCCACCAGCCAGCGTATTTTCCCATTAAAATCAGGAAAATTACCGCATCCTGCTGTTTTAGTTAAGTAATTTGTCATTTTCTTATATTTTATCGCGGGCCGGCCTGACCTCCTTGCCTGCGAGAACACGGAGAAATCAACATGGTGGCCTTTGACGAACTTTTTGCACAAAATCACAAAATCACTGAATTGTCCAACGTCTTCCTCTATCTAATCAAAGATCGATCCATGTGTGATACGGATATTGCGTGCGGCGTATTCTTCAACTACGTCGAAAAGGTTAGAGAGCACCTGGAGGTGGTGGACAAGAAGATGTACAAGGCGCTGCTCGCCAGCCCGGATCAGTCGGTCAACAACGTGGCGGACCGCTTCATGGCCGGTTCCCAGGAGATTAAGAAAATTTTCTCCACTTATCTCAAGACCTGGTCCAAGGAACGGACGAAGGACCTGGTTATCATGGACTATGAGGCCTTCGTCAAAGATACGGAGGAGATGTTCAATCTGGTGCTCGACCGCATCCAGCGAGAGACCGAGCATCTCTACCCCCTGGTTCGCAAGATCAACAAGGACGCCATGAACGCCGCCTGAGATTGGGCGATGAACCGGTGATGATGTTGGAATGTGAGAACGGACCCCGACCTGCTCTTCGATCAGCGGCATATCTGGCATCCATACACCTCGATGAGTCGGCCGCTGCCCGCCTATCCGGTGGTCAGCGCATCGGGCGTGCGGCTCAAGCTTGCCGATGGACGGGAACTGATTGACGGCATGTCGTCCTGGTGGTGCGCCGTCCACGGCTACAACCACCCGGTTCTGAATCGCGCAGTACACGACCAGATCGACGCCATGTCCCATGTGATGTTCGGTGGGATAACCCATCCTCCGGCCGTAGGACTCGCGCGGAAACTGGTCGATATCTCCCCGGCGCCATTGAACAGGGTGTTCTTTTGCGACAGCGGTTCGGTTTCCGTGGAGGTCGCCATCAAGATGGCCGTGCAGTATTGGTCGTCTCTGCAAAGACCGGAAAAGAACCGGCTGCTCACGATCCGCGGCGGCTATCATGGAGACACCTTCGGTGCGATGGCCGTTTGTGACCCCGAATCGGGGATGCATCATCTCTTTTCCGCGGTTCTCAGGAAGCATCTCTTTGCACCGCGTCCCGTCTGCCGCTTCGACGACCCCTGGCACCCCGACGACATTTTCGAGCTGACCAGCCTCATCGAAGCCTATGAGGGTGAAATCGCGGCCGTGATCCTGGAGCCAGTCGTGCAGGGGGCGGGCGGCATGTGGTTCTATCACCCGGAGTATCTGCGCCAGCTTCGAAGATTGTGCGATGAGCATGATCTGCTGCTGATCTTCGATGAGATAGCTACCGGGTTCGGCCGCACCGGCAAGCTGTTTGCGACTGAACATGCATCAATCTGCCCCGACGTCATGTGCCTGGGAAAGGCTATTACCGGGGGCTATATGAGCTTTGCGGCGACCCTGACCAACGATCGAATCGTAGACGGGTTAAGCCATGCCAATGACGGCGTCTTCATGCATGGCCCCACGTTCATGGCCAACCCCCTCGCCTGCGCCGTGGCCACTGCCAGCATCGACCTTTTGTTCGACTCCGATTGGCAGGCAAATGTCGAAAGGATCGAGGGTGTTCTCCGCAACCTGCTGGCGCCCGCCCGGCAGCTTCCCGGCGTCGCCGACGTGCGCGTGCTGGGCGCCATCGGCGTTATTGAAATGCGGGCGCCCGTGAAGGTAGCTGAGATACAGCAGCAATTCGTTGCGCGCGGTATCTGGGTCCGGCCCTTTGGCAACCTGGTCTACGTGATGCCCCCTTACGTCATCTCGGATGGCGACCTGGCCTTTCTCGTGGAGCAAATACTCGACGTTCTGGAGGGTTCACCCAACGCATGAACCCAGCGTGTCGGTTGTCAACCAGCTTGATGTTTGTGAATCGGTTTCACGTTGCCGGCCCGGACTCACCAGGGGAAAAACGCTGACGTGAGCCCCTCCGATGCACAGTTGCTGGCCATTGCGAACCACTTTGCCCTCGACGAAACGCCCCTGTCCGTCGCCCCGATCGGCGAGGGGCTGATCAACGACAGCTACCGCCTTGACTGCAAAGACAGCGGCTTTCTGCTGCAGCGCATTAACACCCGGGTCTTTCCTAAACCGGCCCTGGTAATGGACAACATTCAACGTGTGACCAGCCACCTGGTCCCCAAGATGCAGAGGCGATATCCGGAAAACTGGGGACGTCGGGTGCTGCAGCTGATACCAACCAGCGGCGGTAAACCCGCGCACGTAGACCAGGCAGGGCAATGGTGGCGCATGTTCCACTTTGTGGAGAACAGTATCACTTACCAGAAAACGCCGAACGTCGAGATTGCTTACGCGGCAGCCAAGGCCTTCGGCCGCTTAACACAGGATCTCACCGATCTGCCGGGGCCCCCGCTGCATGAAACGATCCCCGGCTTTCACGACACACCGGTCCGCCTCGAGGGCCTGCTGCAGGCTGTGGACGAAGACCCGTTCAATCGTGCCCTGACTTCCAGAAGGGCCCTCGAACAGATCCTCGAACACCGGCGGCTCGTGCATTGCTTGAACGGTACCGGTCTGCCCCTGCGAACGGTTCACAACGACACCAAGATAAACAATGTGCTTTTCGGCGCCGACCGGTTGCGGGCATGCTGTGTGGTGGACCTGGATACGGTGATGCCTGGAATCGCACTCCATGACTTCGGTGATCTGGTTCGAAGCGCCGCGGCGGTGGAAGAGAACGGACAATCCAGGCTGGACCTCGGCCTGTTCGACGCGTTGCTGAAAGGCTGGCTGTCAGGCATCGGAGAGTCTCTCAGTGATCAGGAAAAAAACCTGCTCGCGATTGCGCCACAGGTCATCACCCTGGAACTCGCCATCCGCTTCCTGACCGACCACCTGCTGGGTGATCGTTATTTCAAGGTGCAGAGACCCGGACAGAATCTGCAGCGCAGTTATCGGCAGCTGTCACTGCTGACAAGCA
>JAUXGQ010000231.1 GCA_030621975.1 Gammaproteobacteria bacterium
ATGGTGGTGTCTGCGTCGAGGAATATCAGGTACTCGCCGGATGCCACGCCTGCCCCCGCGTTTCTGGCCCGAGCGATCTGGTTTTCCGGTTCGAAAACGACGGTTGCTCCCAAGCGCTCCGCGATTTCACCGGTTTCATCGGTGGAATTGTTGTCTACAACAATTACCTCGACCGCTCCCACATAATCGGCGCTGGCCTGAAACACAGATTCGAGGGTCTTACCGATATAGTTCGCCTCGTTAAAGGCGGGGATGATGACGGAGATGGAACCGTTGTTATCGGTGGATTTACGGCTCGCGCAATAGCCATCCTCGAATAATGCTTTCTGCGAGGAAAAGGAACACCACATTTTGTTTACTGCTCGCATTTTCTTGTTAAACTCGGATCGCTTTCCGGTTGCTTACAACTATATTATCTATTGCTAATTTATTCAAGTAGGGAGCCCGCGATTTCGTACGATAGTTCAAGATTCTCGGTCGATCTGGCGAGGCCAGATTGGTCAAAAATCGAACAGAACGGCCGGTGGGATGGTGAGCAATCGTGTTTTTCTACAATTCTTCAGATCAGGCGAGGTATTTCAATTCTCCGGGTACAACGGGTGAGAGAAGTGCGACGGGGATGTCGTGTTCACGGACCAAACGATGAAACGTCAGTCTAGCAGAAATCTTGACGTGTTTTTGCCTAGGGCTTCACGATTTGTAACCGTTCACAGGACTTCGAAATTGGGGTGTAAACGGCCGACCGCATCTAAGAATAAGACAGGATTAACAGGATCTTACAGGATTAACAAGGCTGCTTCACGGATCTTTCCAACGAACAACCCGTAAATCCTGAAAAATCCTGTAAATCCTGTCTAAAAACCGGGTAGAAAAATCCTGTTTCCTGCCCCCTGTGAACGGTTAACACGATTTTAGCCCGGATTGTTGATTAGTTCGCAACCGGGAAATGCGATTTCCCGGTTGCTTCTTTTTCGATGGCTTTTGAAAAGGGCGGCACCGGTGCCGCACCGATGATCTTACCGCCGTTCAGGCCGGTCTGGGAGCGGCGCGACCCGGCAGGCAGAAGGCCTACATCTGGGATACCCTACCCATAGAAAACCCGGGATCCCTTACAAATTTGGGAAAATCCGGGTTCCGCCACCCGGGCGAAGCAAGCTTCTGCAGAGGGGGCCGCAGACGGGACACGTAATCCATGATGGCGGATACGTCACGCTTGGAGAAACCCTGGATCTGCTCAACCATTTCCTGATCGGCGTTGCGGCGCTTGCCGTCGCCTATCCACTCGAACTGGCGCACCAGATACCGGTAGTGCTGTCCTTGTATGAGCGGCATTTTCTCCTTGGCGTAACCCTCTCCCTTTTCTCCATGGCATTCCGCGCAGTACTTCTTGTAGAGCCTCTTCCCGTGTTCCAGATCGGTTCCCGGGCCTAATCCATTGTGTGGAGACATGGGCAACTGCTCCAGGTAGGCGGCGACGTCGGCAATATCCTGAACGCTAAGAATGTACAGGGTCGCAAAGGGAAACATGGTGGGGGTGTCGCGGTTGCGGGCGCGAATATCGGCCAGTTGTTTGATGGTCACCTGGCGAATCTGGCCCGCAATCTGGGGGTAGTAGCCGTCCTCGCCCCCCCAGCCCTCGGGCAGGTGGCACACGGCGCATACCTTATAGGCACGCTTCCCGTTCTCGACGTTTGGCGTACGCTGTAAAGCCTGCGCTACTTCCTGCCTGGCCGATTCGCTGTCGGTCGCTAATGCAACCGGGCTGGATAAAGCCGCGACAAAAACAACTGGGATACTGCTTGCAAGGATGTACCGAATAATCATTTCTCCTCCTGCCAGAGATCCTCCAAAGGTCCTAACAATCGGGTATGGCCGTGTATTTCAAGGGTTTTTTGTATTCTTGAAAAATGACGGCGCCTGCTCCGGCATCGGACGGGGCAACCGCCAGGTCATACCAACGACATAATCGTCGGGAATTTTTATACCATATTTCTCAAATATTACAAAATCGGTCGGTTATACCCCAGGATTTGTCGGAAATACCTTGCGGCGCAGCAATTGACTCCTTCAGGCCGGGAAAGGTAGGGTGCGTGCTGCGCATTGGGCCGTGCCGCAAAGATGTGGCTGATCTTTTCCGACAATCTTTGAATCAACAAAATGACCGAGATCATCGAGCAACCTCCTGACGGGATCGAACGGATCGCGTTGAAAACATTTTCCGAAAAGGCGTACCTGGATTACTCGATGTACGTAATCCTCGACCGTGCGCTGCCGAATATCGGCGACGGCTTGAAACCCGTGCAACGGCGCATCGTCTATGCCATGTCCGAACTCGGGCTCTCCGCCGCCGCCAAGTTCAAAAAATCGGCCCGCACGGTGGGTGACGTCCTGGGCAAGTTCCATCCTCACGGCGATACCGCTTGCTACGAGGCCATGGTGTTGATGGCCCAGGAATTTTCCTACCGCTATCCTCTGATCGACGGTCAGGGCAACTGGGGATCTCCGGACGATCCCAAGTCCTTCGCCGCCATGCGTTACACGGAGTCGCGGCTCACCGCCTATGCCCGGGTGCTGCTGGCCGAGCTCGGGCAGGGCACGGTGGACTGGGTGGCAAATTTCGACGGAACACTCGACGAACCGGCGATACTTCCGGCGCGTCTGCCCAATGTGTTGCTCAACGGTGGCACTGGTATCGCCGTGGGTATGGCGACCGACATACCTCCCCACAACCTTGTTGAAGTCGCCAGTGCCTGTGTCTGCCTGCTGGAGAACCCAAAGGCCACCCTCGAAGAACTCTGCGAATATGTCCCCGGCCCTGATTTTCCCACCCAGGCGGAAATCATTACGCCGCGGGAAGATCTGGTAAAGATCTACCGCAACGGGACCGGAAGTGTGCGCCTGCGCGCCTGCTTCGAGCGCGAGCAGGGAGACATCGTGGTCATCGCTTTGCCCTATCAGGTGTCCGGCGCGCGCGTCCTCGAGCAGATGGCCCAGCAGATGCGGACCAAGAAGCTGCCCATGGTGGAGGATCTACGCGATGAATCGGATCATGAAAATCCAACCCGACTGGTAATAGTTCTTCGCTCCAAGCGGGTAGACGTGCAGCGTCTCATGTCCCATCTGTTTGCCACCACCGATCTGGAACGTACCTACAGGGTCAATCTGAACATTATCGGACTCAATGGCCGCCCCCAGGTGAAGAATCTGCGCGACCTGTTGAAGGAATGGCTGATATTCCGCACCGAGACCGTGCGTCGTCGGCTGCAATTCAACCTCGACAGGATACTGGCGCGCCTGCACATCCTCGATGGTCTTATGATCGCCTATCTCAATATCGACGAGGTAATAGCGATTATTCGCTATGAGGACGATCCCAAGGCGGAGCTGATGAGACGTTTTGGGCTCACGGATGAACAGGCCGAGGCGGTTCTGAACCTGAAGCTGCGCCATCTGGCGAAACTGGAGGAGATCAAGATCCGGGCGGAACAGGAGGAACTGTCCCATGAAAAGGACTGGCTGCAGAAGACTCTCAGTTCCAAACAACGGCTTAAGACGCTGGTCCGCAAGGAGATCCAGTCCGATGCCGAGACCTACGGCGACGATCGGCGTTCGCCAATCGTCGCACGGCCGGTGGCTGAGGCCCTGGGAGAAACCGATCTTACCCCCAGTGAACCTGTCACTGTGGTGCTCTCGGAGAAGGGATGGGCCAGGACCGCCAGGGGTCACGATATCGATCCCGGGGGGCTCAGCTACAGGGCGGGGGACGGGTTTCTGGGGTCCGCCTGTGTGCGCAGCAACCAGTCCGTGGTGTTTCTTGATTCCACCGGGCGAAGCTACTCGATGCTGGCCCACAGTCTGCCCTCGGCCCGTGGCCAGGGCGAGCCACTGACCGGTCGGCTGAATCCGCCCAAAGGGGCCACCTTCACCGCGCTCCTGGGGGGCGACCCCGAAAGCTTTTGCCTGATGGCCTCGGATGCGGGTTACGGGTTTGTCGTGCGGCTCAAGGCGCTGTATGCCAAGAACAAGGCGGGCAAAGTGGTCCTGTCCCTGCCGCAGGGCGCGCGGGTGTTGTCGCCAGCCCCGATTTCCGACCTGGGGGGCGACCGGATCGTTGCGGTCAGTAACGAGGGTCGAATGCTGGTTTTCCCCGTTTCCGAGCTACCTGAACTCAGCCGCGGCAAGGGCAACAAGATCATCGGTATTTCCCCTAAGCGAGTGCAGGCCCGGGAGGAATTCCTGGTCGCCATCAGCAGTGTGCCCGAGGGCGGCAAACTCACGATCTTTTCAGGAAAACGCCATCTCAGTCTGAGGCCTTCGGACCTGGATGCGTATCAGGGTGAGCGGGGAAGACGGGGCAATAAATTGCCACGGGGATTTCAGAAAGTGGACCGGGTTATCCGGGGCTGAGTGTTGACCTGGCCGCAGTTTACGGCTAGAAGTAAGAAGTTGGCACAAAAACGAGGATGCGCGGCCCTTGGGCAGGCTGGTCGCCGATCCCGGCAAAGCGATAGTGAGATTTTGTCAGGGTGAAGAGATAAAAATAGAGTTAAGGGATATAACAAAAGGGGAGGGGGTATGGCCAAGATCTACAG
>JAUXGQ010000365.1 GCA_030621975.1 Gammaproteobacteria bacterium
GCGACATCAAGCCACTGGACCTACATTTCACCTATAGCCCCTACCAAGCCTATGAACATCTCGCTGCACTTGGAGCGGAAGGGCGCGCAGCCTATACCGTCTGGGCGCTAACCACGGATCTGGCCTTTCCGGTCGTCTATTCCATGTCATTGTCCATCGCGCTCATGCTGGCCCTGCGCAAGGTGCTTCCACCGACCGGCCGATACCTCGGCTTGTTTCCCTTTCTAATCGTCATAGCCGACTGGTTCGAAAACCTGAGTCTGGTCATGGTTACGCGTGCCTTTCCGGAGCGGGCTGATGCGCTTGTCACCTTCGCCAGCTTTTCAACTTCCGCGAAGTGGACGCTTATCGCAGTGACGATACTGATGCTGCTGGCAGCGGTGATTTATCTGGCCGCCAGGGGCATTCGCAGCGCGTAGAAACTATGCAGGGGCTTGCCCCAGCTTTGCTGCGGAGTGGATCGCGAAACGAAGAGCTGGGGCAAGCCCCAGCCTACATTTGCGATCGAAGTTTGGTGAGGGATAGCCCCTGGCCCGAATCTCTCACAACCCTATTGGGCGAACAACCCCGCGCCGTAGTGGTCGATCAACCAGATCAGGGCGAGCATGGCGAAGAAATAGACCACCAGTACCAGGTGTCCGTGGAACCAAAGCCGTTCGTCCTTGAAGAATCCGCTGCCGAACAGGGTGTAGGGTCGGACCTCCTCCACGGGTCGGGCCGGGGTGAACAGGCTGACGCCGATGGTCACTGTCACCGCCACCAGCAGGCCGAACAGGTTCCACCACATCCAGAAGACGTCCGGGTAGAGGATCCAGACACCCAGGTTCAGGCCCACACCCGCCAGCACCCCGGAAAAGATCCCCTGGGTCGTCGCCCGCTCTGACAGGACCCCCACCAGAAAGGCCGCGAGTATGGGGCCGTAAAAGGCCGAACCGATCTTATTGATGCTCTCTATGACGGTGTCGGCGATGCCGCCCACCACGAACGCGAACCCGGTGATGATTATCCCCCACAGGACCGTGGTGAGCTTACTCCACACCATGATGCCCCTTGCCGTGAGCTTACGGCGTTTTTCCACGAAATCGCGCATGGTGGCGGCGGACAGGGAGTTGAGGGCGGAGTCGAGACTGGACATGGCCGCCGCCAGCAAGGCGGCGACCAGGATTCCCCGTACCCCGGCGGGCAGGTACTGAAGAATGAACACCGGGACCAGAAAATCCAGCAGGCTGGACGGGATCTCCGCCTGCAGTTCCGGCGAGTTCACGTAGACCGCCCCGAGTGTTAACCCCAGTATCATGTACAGGACGGTCAGGGGAAAACGGGCAAACCCGTTCAGATACAGGGAGCGCCGGGTATCCTCCACGGACGAGGCCGACAACTCCCTTTGCACCTGGCTTTGATCGGCGCCGTAGTAGGCCATGTAGAGAAAGAACCCGCCCACCAGAAATCCCCAGAAGGGAGCCTTGGAGCCGTCTCCCAGGCCCGTCGACATATCCAGGGCACGCCAGCGGTCCGCCGGCAGGGCCTGCAGCACCTTATCCACCCCCCCGACTTCTCCAATGGCGAACCCGATACACAGAAAGATACCCCCCAACAGGACGAACGTCTGGATCACGTCCGAGTAGATCACCGCCTTGATGCCGCCGATGGTGTCGTAGATGATGGTGACAACGCCCATCGTCAGGATGGTCGCCCATAAGGGGATGCCCAGGATCGCGGTCAGCACGATGCCGCTGGCATACAGGCCCACCCCGGTCCCCAGCGCCCGGCTGAGGAGAAATACCGCGCTTATCAGGGTACGAATGGAAGGGCCAAAACGCATCTCCAGGTACTCGTAGACACTGATCAATTGCAGCTTGCGGAAAAACGGCAGCAGCAACACGGTGACCCCGATCATGGCCAGGGGTACCGCCAGCTCGTACTGCAGCCAGGTCAGACCGCCCCCGGGCTTGAGGGCTACGTAGGCGGGGATGGAGATAAAGCTGATGGCGGAGGTCTGGGTGGCCATGGTGGACAGACCCACCGCCCACCAGGGCATGTCGCGACCGCCCACATAGTAATCTTCCTGATTACGCTGGCCGCGCCCCAGATACACGCTCATGCCGATCATGGCGACGACGTAAAGACTCACCACGCCCCAGTCGAGACTATTCATCGCAGGATTTCCCCTCCAGTGCATCGGCAAAGCGGCGCAGGCCATCCAGATCGAACCCGGCGACCAGGCGCTTGAGTTCGTCGACCTGACGCGAGTCCGGGGGCAGGGATTCGGCGAGCGCCTGGATGGCGCTGACGTCGCCTAACTCGGCCGCGTCGCGGATCTTGGCGGCCGCCTCGGCCGCCAGCTCGGCGGGCAAGGGTACGTCCTCCTCCGCCGTTCGCTGCGCCGACAAGGGGGGCAGGGCCGCGTTGATCGTCGCAACCGCCTCGGCGAGCGTTCGCTCCAAGGCCTCGAGTGCCCGCCTCCGTTCCTCCGCCCCGACCGACGGGTCCCGCACCAGCGCATCGAGTTCCCGGGCGGCCTGATGCAGCCGGGTGGCGGACAGGTTTCCGGCCAGCCCTTTGAGGGTGTGTACGAGCCGGTGCGCCAGTTCCGTGTCCTTGCCCGCGAGCGCATCCTTGACGGCATGGGCATCGCCGGCATGTTCCTGCGCCAGGTCGCGGAGCAGTCTGCCGTAGAGTTCCCGGTTTCCCCGCACCCGGCTCAACGCCTCCTGCACATCGAATCCCGGCAGCGACGGGAACGTCTCCTGCGCGGCGTCAGACCGATTCCCAGGGGCTGGTGTCGCCGCGGGTCCGGATTCGGCGAGATGCGAATCGCCCTCTACGCCCTTGGTCTTCACCCATCGCTCGAGGACCCGGAACAGCTGTTCCGGATCGATCGGCTTACTCACGTAATCGTTCATCCCGGCCTCCAGGCATCGTTCCCGGTCTCCCGCCATGGCGTTGGCGGTCATGGCGATGACCGGCAGGTCGTCGAAGCGGCCGGCCCGTCGCAGCGCGCGGGTCGCCTCGATGCCATCCATCTCCGGCATCTGTATATCCATCAAAACCCCGTCGAAGGGCGCTTTCTCCAGTGCCTCCAGGGCCTCACGCCCGTTGCCGGCGATGGTCACGGAGACGCCCTCGCCCTCCAGGATCTCGCGGGCCACCTGCTGGTTTATTTCATTGTCTTCGACCAGCAGCAGGCGCGCCCCGCGCGCCAACCCGGCCGCCGGCGAGGCTGACTTCGGCCTCGTTTCGGGCGCGGGGCCTTGCACACGCCCGAAGGCCAGGGTGAAATGGAAGCGGCTCCCCTTTCCCGGCTCGCTGTCCACCCCGATCCGACCCCCCATTATATCCACCAGGCGCCTGGATATCGCCAGCCCCAGGCCGGTGCCGCCATATTTTCGCGTGGTCGAGGTGTCAGCCTGCGAGAATGATTCAAACACATGCGCCCGCTGTTCTTCAGTCATGCCTATACCCGTATCCCTGACCTCGAAACGGAGTCTGATCTCGTCCGCGCTCTTCTCGATCAGGCGCACCGCGACCTTGACCTCTCCGGCGTCCGTAAACTTCACCGCATTGTTGCTGAGGTTCGTGAGTATCTGGCCGAGGCGCAAGGGATCGCCTACCAGCATGCCCGACAGATCGGGATCCACCGCC
>JAUXGQ010000081.1 GCA_030621975.1 Gammaproteobacteria bacterium
CTCGCGCAGCAACGCCTTCTCGGCCATGTCTCCCGTGCGCCGCGCTGGGCGGTGGCCCAGAAATTTCCGGCCCAGGAGCAAATGACGCGGTTGCTGGACAACGATGTCCAGGTGGGCCGTACCGGCGCGCTCACCCCCGTGGCGAGGCTGAAACCCGTGAACCTGGCCGGTGTTACGGTGACCAATGCCACCCTGCATAACGAGGACGAGATTTGCCGCAAGGACATCCGCATTGGCGACAGGGTTATCGTGCGTCGCGCCGGTGATGTGATACCGCAGATCGTCTCTGTGGTCATGAACCGCCGGCCCCGCAACGCCCGCGGCTTCAAGATGCCCAGCCGTTGTCCGGTGTGCGGATCCGAGGTGATTCGAGCCGAAGGGGAGGCGGTTTCCCGTTGCAGCGGTGGTTTATACTGTCCCGCCCAGCGCAAGGAGGCGCTTAAGCATTTCGCCAGCCGCCGGGCCATGGACATCGCCGGCCTTGGAGAAAAACTCGTCGAGCAACTGGTAGACCGGGCCCTGGTCTCGACACCAGCGGATCTCTACCGGCTGAGCCTGGACGAACTGGCCGCCCTCGATCGCATGGGCGAGAAATCCGCCACGAACTTGCTTGCGCAACTGGAAGCAAGCAAGCACACAACCCTGGCCAGGTTCCTGTTTGCGCTGGGGATACGCGAAGTGGGCGAGGCTACCGCCCGGTCTTTAGCCGCGTATTTCGGTGACCTGCAGGCATTGGGACAAGCCGATGGAGAGACCTTGCAGAAGGCGCCCGATGTCGGTCCCATAGTGGCCGCCCACATCCGGGCGTTCTTCCGCCAGCCCCATAATCTGGACGTGATCGATCAGTTGCTGAGGGCCGGCAACCGCTGGAAGCCGCCGGTCGCAGCTCAGCCGGGCAGTACCGCCACCCTGGAAGGGAAAACCTTCGTGTTGACCGGCGCCCTCAGCAGACCACGCGGCGAAATCAAGGAGCAGTTGCAGGCCAGGGGCGCCAAGGTTACCGGTAGCGTCTCCCGCAAGACCAGTTATGTCGTAGCCGGTTCTGATGCCGGCTCGAAACTGGACAAGGCCAACCAACTCGGGGTGAAAGTACTGGATGAAGATGGGTTGAACGAACTGTTGGGATCCCCCTAATGACGAAACGATTCAGGCGTCGCGGGAAGGGGCGCAACAGCAGCCGAAGACCACCCTTTCGGCCTGCCTGGAGACACTCGTCCCCGAGACGAGACTCCGAGTGCGGTGGAACTCGGGGGACTCGGGCGCTTTTCTGAACACCAAGCTTCGCTTACACTTCAGCAATCGCAAACAGGAGATCGAGAATATGGGTATGCGTCGCTATCTCTCATTCATGGCCGCCGTGTTTTTCATCACGGGCTGCGCCTCCATATCCGAGGATATCCGAGTCGAAACCGATACACATCCCAAAGCCAACCTCAAAGGGTATGAAACCTTCACATGGGTTTCGTCGGCAGAGATAGTCTATGACCCGCAAGGTCAATGGGAACTTCCTCAGTTCGATACCGATGCGGAGATCCTCTGGTTGATCCGCCGTGAACTGCGCAGACGGGGCATGACCGAGGTCAATGTTAATCCAGACCTGTTGGTGGGATTCGCAACAGGGGTCAACATGGCGGCGTTGAAGTTGAAGAAAAACCCGGAAACCCGTTTGGAGACATTGGAAAATGTACCCAAGGCAGCACTGGTCGTCGTACTCATCGACTCCCAGACCGGTCTGCCGGTCTGGGTGGGCAAGGCGACGGGCGAGCTTCAGGAAGAGGCCACCAACGAAGTCGTCCGTAAGCGGCTGGATTATGCGGTCAAGCAGATGTTCAAGAAGATGCCGCGATAACTCTGGAGGAGCTAGTGTCAAAATATCGTGACAATAACAACGGGCTGGTGTTCGACGAGACTGAACTCGAACTTGTGTGGTGCAAGCTTGACGAGATCCTAGCCGAATTAGAGAACTCCGGCTCACCCTACACGGGATCTTTTCCGCCTGACCTGGATGTTGGCTTGTACTCCGGCCCCGAGGAGATTGAGGGTGACCCGGCTGCCAGGCGACCGTTCAGTCTGTGGCAGGGAGCCTATTGGGAATTGGAGCAGCTGGAAGAGTAGCTGCAGCAGCCCGTCGGACTCAGGCCGCCCTGCCGCGGAAAAGCGAATATCGGTCAGGTGTTTCGATCGATCGCCGTCGAGCGCAGTTTCGGGACACCCAGCGCCAATGTTGAGCTGCTTGGCCGCGAGGTTTTTCGTAACCGTTCCTTGTTTATGAGGATTGATAAAACATCTTTCTATCCACCTGATATATAAGTATTATTTATTTCTGTGCGACTTGAAAAATGGCGTCAAAGGTACTATTATTAGAGTAGGGAGGAAGTAAAAAAAGGAGAGCTGCCATGAAGACTAAACGTCAAGATATCGTCGAACGGATCCCAGAGAAAACCCGTGAGTTGACGCCGTTCGAAGAAATGGATCGTCTGTTCGATACCTTCTTCAATCGCGGCTGGCTGCAACCCTGGCATGAGATCTGGCCGCAGGGCAAGCTGTTTGGCGAACCCTTCGATCTGAGGACGCCGCGGATGGATTTGATCGACCGGGAAGATGAGTTCCTGGTGCGCGCGGAGTTGCCGGGTGTAACCAAGGAAGATCTGAAAATCGATCTGGCGGGGCAGACGCTGACCATTAACGGTGAGCACCGACGCGAAGAGAAGGAAACCGAAGGCGAGTATTATCGGGCCGAGATCTCCCGCGGCACTTTCAGCCGCAGCATCCACCTCCCGGAAGAGGTGGAAGAGAAGGATATCAAGGCCGAGTTCGAAAATGGCGTACTCGAGATTCGTCTGCCAAAACTCCATAAGGTGGAGCGGCGCCGAATCGAGGTGAAATGATGCGCCGAAAGATTCGGCAAGATCGCGTACAGCATGCGAGCAGGTCCCAATGAGGGATCGATAGATTCCTACGAAAAGGCCGGCAAAGCTGCCGGCCTTAACGCATTCGTCACTATGAACAAACGAACGCCTTATGCGCTGTTGACGGCCCTTTTCTTGTGCCTGATCACCGCCGGGGTCTGGGCGACGGAAGAACAGCCGAACAACAGGGCGATAGCCTGGCAATCCTGGTCGGTGGCTGTGTTCGAGCAGGCCCGGCGCGAAGGGCGGTTGGTGCTGCTGGATCTGACTGCGGAGTGGTGCCAGTTCTGTCGCAAGATGGACGCGACCACCTACAGCGATCCACAGGTAGTGGCGACGATCGAGCGGGCGTACCTGCCGGTGCGAGCCGATGAAGACGCCGTCCCCGAGTTGGGCAGACGCTACGCGAAATTCGGTCGGCCCGCCACCGTCATTTTTGACGCCACGGGTAAAGAGATCATAAAGCGGCGAGGTTACCTTGAGCCGAAGTTGATGTACTGGATGCTGGAGGCCGTCGCCCGGAACCCCTCGCCGGAGGCGCACCGCTAGTATGCACCGACGAACCTTTCTCATCCGCGCGTCAAGCGCCATCGCGGTCACATCGACACCGATGCCCCCTTTGCAGGCGCTGGCCGCAAAGCGGGCCGCCGGCCCTTTAGCGGTCCCGGAAGAAGGCGCGGGATTGTCCCCGGAGCAGTGGCGGACCCTGGATGCGGTACAGGTTCATCTGTTTCCTTCCGAACCCGATGCGCCGGGGGCCCGGGACGTGGGTGCGTTAACCTGGGTGCATTTCGTCCTTTCGGATCCGAAAATCGACCCCGCCGATCGCGAGTTCATCAAGGCGGGGGTGCTCAGGCTGCAGGAGATCGCCGCAGAGGAGCATGGCGCGCCGTTCCTTGCCCTGGCGTCGGAGCAACGCGAGGCGGTGCTGCGCCGTCTTGAGGCGACCCCTGACGGGGCCCGGTGGATCACCTCCCTGCTCAATTACATTCTCGAGGCCTTGCTGACGGATCCCGTTTACGGGGGCAATCCGAAGGGTATCGGCTGGAAGTGGCTCGAACATCGACCCGGTTCTCTGCGCCCGACCGCCGAGAAGAGATATTTCCTGTTGTGAACACCGACTTTGACGTCTGTGTCATAGGCAGCGGCGCCGGTGGTGGACCGATCGCCTACGCCCTGGCCAGGGCGGGCTACTCGGTAGTGGTACTCGAGAAAGGGCCCTGGTTTACGGACCAGGATTACTTCAAAGACGAACTGGCCTGTTGCCTGCGCAGCGTCTATACCCCCGATCTGCGCGAAGAGCAGCATGTGGTGGAACTGGAAGACGACGAGGGCAACTGGAACGCCCAACCCACCTACGGGTCGGGCTGGAATTTCTGGAACGGTAACTGTGTGGGCGGTTCCAGCAACTTCATGAGCGGCTTTTTTCATCGCCTGAAGCCAGTAGATTTCAAACTCCTGTCCACCTTCGGTCCCATCGAAGGCGCCAATGTCGCGGACTGGCCCATCGCCTACGAGGACCTGGAACCCTACTACGCCAAAGTCGAAAAGGAAGTGGGGGTTTCCGGTCGGGTCGTGCCCCATCCCCATGCCGAGCCTCGCAGCACACCCGGGTTTCCCTATCCGGCGACCAGCGAGCATGCCATCGCCGGACTCATCGATGGGGCCTGCGAGCGGCTGGGGTTGCACCCGATCCCGACCCCCCGCGCAATTCTTCCGCATCCCGCCATGGGCCGCGGGGGATGCAGTTACAACGGGGGCTACTGCGGTAGTACCGGTTGTTCCACCGGTGCAAAAGGCAGTTCCCGGGTGGCTCTGCTCAACCGAGCCCTGGCCACGGGGCGCTGCGAGGTGCAGCCTCGCGCCATGGCGAGCCGGCTGATCGGCGACCGGCGCGGTAGACTGGTGGCAGCGGAGTATTTCGGCGCCGCGGGTGAGTCTCGGCGTGTCGGCGCCCGGGTCTTCGTGGTCGCCTGCCAGGCCATCGAGACGGCCCGCCTGCTGTTGCTCTCCACGGGACCGCGCCATCCCAACGGACTGGCCAACAGGACGGGTCTGGTGGGTCAGAACCTGCTCTTCGCCGGCGGTGGGGCCGGCTCCGGGCGGCTTCTCTACAGCAAGTTCGATCCGGCTGGGGCAGAGGAGCTGCGCCGCTTTGGAACCTTCATCAACCGGGCGCTGCAGGACTGGTACGTCATCGACGATCCCGCCTTGAGGCCGCGCCAGAAAGGGGGGACCATCGATTTCGTCCATGTCCACCCAAGTCCGGTGGTCAGGGCGAGTCGGCAGATCCGTGGCACGGACGGCCTGATCTGGGGCAAGCCGTTGAAGCGCAAGCTGGAGGCCCATTTTCGGGAGGGCCCCTACGTGAAGATCGAGGCGTTTTGCGACTGGCTTCCGGTGCCGGACTGCCGGGTCACCCTGGATCCGGCCGTCAAGGACAAGTGGGGATTGCCGGTGGCCCGTATTCGCACCGGTCTGCACGTACGCAATCTGCAGGTGGGCTGGTATCTGGCATCCAAGGGCGCCGAAGTGCTGCGCGAAATGGGGGCGGAGAACGTGATCTCTTTCGCTTCGGGCACTCCGCCCACCAACCTGGTGGCGGGGACCTGCCGTTTCGGCGACGACCCGGCCACATCGGTTCTGGACAGGGATTGCCGGGCCCATGAGGTGGAGAACCTGTTCGTTACCGACGGCAGTTTCATGCCCACCGGCGGCAGTGTTCCCTACACCTGGACCATCTACGCCAACGCCTTTCGGGTGGCCGACCGCATCATCGAGCAGCTGGGCGGCGTGAGATCCGACAGTGGGTTTACCGAAGCGAGTAAGTAAACGGCTGTTTTCAAGAATTAACCGCAGAGGACGCAGAGGGCGCAGAGAAAATTACGGCTAACGTTAAACACTTTCCTGATTATTAATGAAACGCTGCCAGCGTTATTAGAGCAATCAGCGGGCTGGGGAGGTTATGCGGAGCTCTCTGGCAAGACCGCCTGAGGCGCTCTGAAAACGTCAATCTGTATGAGACACTAGGTAAGCGTTGCGGATTCAGCCCTGTATGAGAACCCAATCTATATACTCTGCGCACCTCTGCATCCTCTGCGGTGAGAATTCCTAGGCTTGCGGCGTTTCCACAAAGGCCTTGACGACCCCGGTCCAGGCATCGGCGAGGTTGTTGCGGTTATAGCCCCCACCCCCCACCGCGAGGATCCTGCCCTGGCAATATTTCTCCGCAATAGCACACAGGGAGCGGGCGGCGTGGGCATGGGCTTCGGCGCTGTATTCCAGGTGGGTTATGGGGTCACCGTCGAGGCTGTCGGCGCCGCATTGAAGCAGGATGAACTCAGGGCGGCCCCGGGCGACGAATTCCTCGATCTTGGGCCAGAGCTTGAGAAAAAGCGTGTCGTTGGCGTTTGGCGGAACGGGGATGTTTAATTTTGTCCCCTTTGCCGGACCGCTTCCGGTTTCATAGACCGCGCCGGTGCCTGGATACAGAAATCGGCCGTCTTCATGGACGTCCACCAAGATGAGGTCCGGATCTTCCTCGAACGCATAGAATACGCCGTCCCCATGGTGGGCATCGATGTCCACGTAGGCAACCCGCTCTAAACCATATACCTGGCGCAGGGTTTCGATCACCACGCCGCAATCGTTGAAGACGCAAAAGCCCGACGCGGAGTCGCGCCGCGCGTGATGGAGTCCGGCAATGGGCACGAAGGCGCGTCGGCATGTCCCCCGCATGATTCTATCCACCGCATCCAGGGTACTGCCCACGACGTAGCTCGCCGCTTCATAGACGCCCACAAACGCCGGTGTGTCGCCCATGTCCAGAAACCCCACCCCATC
>JAUXGQ010000381.1 GCA_030621975.1 Gammaproteobacteria bacterium
ATGTGACCCAATCGCGAGTGCACCGAATACAATCGGCGCCTGTAAGAAGCAAGAATAGACAGGATTAACAGGATTTCACAGGATTGACAGGATGTTAAAATGTTTCCTGCCAGATGCGATTATCACCGAGAAGAGCATTGAGTATTGCCGGACCATACAGGAAGTTCACAATCTAAAGAGATCCTGTAAATCCTGAACAATCCTGTTAATCCTGTCTGTTCTTTTCGCGTCGTAGTAAGAGGATCGGGACAACTCTATTCCCGCCCGGTTTTAGCCTCTGCACCCAGCGCCGGGCGGGGTGCAAGCTCGGTGGTTACTATGTCTGCACCAAGCAGGACCTTCAAGGGTGATCGGGACACGGGCCATTGGCCTTTCAGTCGATTGGTCGGTGCCGGACCCGAAAATGCCAGATAACTGTACTTGCCATAGTGCGGGAGCTTGCGGGCGAGGCCTGACAGGGCCTCGGCAGTGTGAGCGCCGATCCACGCCAAGGGTTTCGCACCTTCCTGTCCGGTAACCAGGGCGACGCTGAATTGGTCTCGTGGGTAGACGTCACCGTGGAGTCGGATCCCGTCTTCCGTGATACTGGCGTCCCGGTCCGCGAGGGAACGGGCGAAGTCCGCACGAAACCGATTGCTCCAGCCCAGCATCCACACCGGCTGGTTCTTTGGCAGTTCAGCCAGGTCCTTGTCCCATGCCACCTCGAGCCCGGACCGACCCCTGGTCCAGCGTTCAGCGAGCGACCTGTAGCCCCCGCTCAGTGCAGAGGGGGCGTCGGAGGGCAGTACGATGAGCGCCTTGTCCTGACCCAGCAACGCACTGAGGGTGGGTGGGACTTCGCCGGCGGCCAGGCGACGGAACAGGTCGAAGCGCGGGTCGATATCGAGGCGCTCGGGTCTTTCCGACACTTCCAGTTGCAAATCAGTCAGGCGGTCATCGGTTTTCAGGTCGGTCTCCATGGCCGGTCTGCCGCCCGCAAGGTGGAGGGCGATCGGGATTTGAAGCTGGTAGGGGGCGGCATCCTGTGTCTGTCGGATTCGAGCCGTGACCCGGTATCCATCGGGGATCTCGGTTACCCTTACAGCTTCGACAGCCAGGCTGGGCGCGCCGGCCCTTTCGGTCCATTGTCGGAAAAAAGGCCCCAGGTCGCGTCCGCTGACGGCCTCAAAGGCATCTTGCAGATCCGCGAAGCCCGCGACCCGGAAGCGGTTGCGCTTATAGAAGACTCGTAACCCCTCCAGGAACAGCGGGTCTCCCAGTTCGCGGCGCAGCATGTGGAACAGCATAAGGCCTTTGTCATAGCCCACGGACTGGCTGACCGCGCCGTGTCTGGAACGGAACCGACTCAAGGGAAAATCCTTTTCGGCGCGCACGAAATCTTCGTAGCGTTGCAACGCATTGCGCCGATATTCCACCCCCCGTCCGCGCTGTTCCTGCAACAGATGGTCCGCCATGTAGGTGGTCAGTCCTTCGCTCCAGTTGCCGCTTTGGTAGTCCAGATACACACTGTTGCCCCACCAGTTGTGAACAATCTCGTGAGGGTAAGACGAATGGACGATGAAGGGCAGGCGAATAACACTGGGCCCAAGCAGGGTAAACGAAGGCATGCCATAACCCGTGTCCCAGAAATTCTCGACCAGGGCGAATTTCTCGTAGGGATAGGGCCCGATAAGTCTGGAGTACAATTCCAGGTACTTTTCCGTGGGTCGCAGATAGCGCATCGCGAGCTGCGAATCCTCGCTGCGAAGGTACACCTGAGCCTCCCCGAAGGCGGTGGGATGTCGATAGAGCCGGAATCGGCCCCCGATCAGATAGATGTCGTCCTGAGGCTGGGTTGCCACCCAGCGAACCCTGGTGCGGCCGTCCCGGGACTCGATCTCCGGGCCGCGGCCCTGACTCACGGCCAGCCAGCCGGCAGGGAGGTCGATGTCAAGGGTGAACCTGACGAACGCGCCATCGAATCGGGGGTACCAGGCGCTCCTACTGTCGAGGAATACGCCGTCATCGCTGACCGTACCCGGCGTCTGCTGCCGTTCTTTTCCCACCCCTTCGGCGAGCGTTCTGAGCTCATGCCGGATCGTCCCGGCGTAACTGAGGGTGACGTCTCTCTCACCGGCGGGTGGGATCAACCGGTAGCGTTCCAACGGTACGGCGCCGTTTACCCTGCCCAGAAAACGGAGCCCGGCGCCCGGGGTCTCGGTTCGGGGCCGCAATCCGGCATGCAGGAGAAACTCAAAGCCCTTGCCGGCGTTGGCATTCGCGGGCAGGCGAATCCGGTCGAGCGCCCGGATCTTTCCCTGTGCCGGCTCGATGCGAACCTGAATGTCATGGCTGATTGTCCCACCGGCCGCAAGCGTCTCGGCAGCCAGTGCAAAGGTCAGCAGAAGTAAAGGTATAATGAAAATATTGGTCGAAGCATTCATGCCTGCCCCTTTAGATGGTAAGGTGCCGGGTCACTATGAAGGAGCGCCAGATTGGTCGAAAAGTTCAATACTGTCTATCACCTCGGGTTGCTGGTCGTCTCATTGCTTGTGCTGTCGAGTTGTCAGGCCTCGACGGTGGAGAAAAAAGCGCCAAGTAACTCCCAGGTTTCGGCGCATACCAGGTTGTCTTCGGAACACGACGCCACTGGCGAGACTGCTCGGCCGGCCGTGGATCAGGACGCCCGGGTTCTGGATCTTGGCAGCCTCATGAGTATGGACAAACTGGTGGCCAGGATCGCCGATCGGCAGGTGGTTTTCGTGGGCGAGACCCATGACCGCTACGACCACCATCTCAACCAACTGGCGATCATCCGGGGGCTTGCCGCGCGCCACCCGAATCTGGTGATCGGCATGGAGTTTTTTCAGCAGCCCTTTCAGGCGCACCTGGACCAGTTTATCGCCGGGGAGATAGACGATAAAGAGCTATTGAGGAAAACAGAATACTTCGATCGTTGGCGTTACGACTATCGCCTGTACCGGCCGATCCTGGAGTTTGCCCGTAGCAAAGGAATTCCGGTGATCGCCCTGAATCTGCCCGCGGAAATAACCGACAAGGTGGCGCGCCAAGGTCTGGCATCCTTATCCGACTCGGAGCGGGCCCGGATACCCGCGGAACTGGATCGCAGTGACAAGGCTTACGAGCAGCGTCTTCGGACTATCTTTGCAAGGCATCCTCCCGCGGAGGGGCGGCAGTTCGATAGATTCCTCGATGTCCAGCTGCTGTGGGACGAAGGTATGGCGGAACGCGTCGCATCGCATTTTCGTGAGCACCCGAACGGTCACATGGTTGTATTGGCCGGTTCCGGTCACCTGATGTATGGCGCCGGTATCCCCCGGCGTGTAAAGCAACGTGTACCGGTGGAGACGGCGATCGTCATAAACGGGGGAGATTCCGGATTCGAACCGGGCATGGCGGATTACCTGTTGTTGCCGGAGAAGCAAGACCTGCCTCGGTCCGGTCTGCTGGGGATTCTGCTTGACACCGACGACACGGGTGTCCACGTCAAGGCGTTCAGCGACAACAGCCCGGCGGAAAAGGCGGGTCTGAAAAAAGG
>JAUXGQ010000089.1 GCA_030621975.1 Gammaproteobacteria bacterium
CCCCCTGCCCGGCCCATCTAAACGGGTCGGTTACAATGAATAATCATCGCTGGGCTGGTGGGGTATATCCGGTCCCTGACCGCATCGGCGGCGGTAGATGCAGCACAACTTGCTGGTTCGGAAAAGGTCGTCTTGTTGGAGGAAGGCGCCAATAATTTCGGATTTTCCTCCAAAGCTTGATCAACCAATGACCCTGTACAGGCTGACCGGGGGTTAAGGGCTGTAAGTCACAACTGACAATCATGCTCGAAATCGCTTAGTCAACCGATAGGTTTCTTCACTGGACGCCCTCCTCCACTGTTTGGCCAATGCAACGCTCTGGCGTCCCCGCCAGGGCATCCGTAAATCCCTCGCCTTTAGCCAACGGATAGATTCTCATCCGGAGTCTGGTTTCATGTTATTGTCCGACTGGGAATTGATCGTGCAGCGAGGACAGTGATGAATCAACACGTGATTAACAAGACGGTGTTAATGCTGATGGTAATAGCCATTTCGGCACTTTTTCTTTCCATGATCCACCAGTTCCTGATGGCCATCTTTCTTGCTGGCCTGTTCAGCGCACTGGCACGTCCTCTCTTTCGCCGCCTGAATGTCATGTTCAAGGGGCACCAACACCTGGCATCATTAACGACCCTCGTGTTGATGATTATTGTCGTGATGATCCCCCTGCTGATGTTGATCGGGATGGTCGTTGGCCAGGCCATTGACGTAGGCCAGTCAGTCACACCCTGGATAAAAAAGGCGTTAGAAGAGCCGGAGGGAGTCTCCAGCTACCTGCAACGTTTGCCTTTTTACGAGCATTTGGTGCCTTACCGCGAGACGATTATGCAGAAGGCGGGAGGGCTGATTGCTACGGTGAGCACATTCCTCGTGGGCGGGCTCTCCTCGGCCACGTTTGGCACGGTGAATTTCCTGTTCATGTCTTTCATATTTCTGTACACGATGTACTTTTTCCAGATGGACGGCGATAAGCTTGTAAGGAAGATCCTGTATTACCTCCCTCTGAAAAGCAGTGATGAAAATCTGATGCTGGAGAAGTTCACGTCTGTCACACGTGCGACCTTGAAGGGCACGCTGCTGATCGGGTTGTTGCAGGGTGGACTGGCGGGTATCGCCTTTGCTGTCGCGGGAATAGACAATGCCGTGTTCTGGGGTACCGTAATGGGGGTTTTGTCGATAATCCCCAGTGTAGGCTCAGCGCTCGTGTGGGGACCGGCATCCATTATGCTCATCGTGCAGGGCAACGTGGCGAGTGGAATCGGTCTATTGCTCTTTTGCGGCGTAGTCGTGGGCAGTCTGGATAATGTACTGCGTCCGATACTCGTGGGTAAGGACACCAAGATGCATGAACTGATGATCTTCTTCGGCACGCTGGGTGGGATTTTTATGTTCGGAATTACCGGGATATTTATTGGTCCCCTGATTTCTTCTCTCTTCGTGACGATATGGGAAATCTATGGCGTGGCCTTCAAAGAGTTCCTGCCTGAGGTCTATTACAGGTCCACTACTCATGGGGCCGATCAGCCTGCGGCGGAGCCCGAGACCAATCGCTGACATTAAGGTTGATTCTCCAGCTGCATCTCCATAGTTACCTTAATTTAGAGAATCTCATGAAAAACCTTTGGAACGATCAGGAAGCTGCGAAGTATACAACCGACCTGGAACAGCGCGTGTACAGTTCGCGCCTGCTGGGCGCCGATCCCTCGCTGGTGCTGCACGGCGGCGGCAACACGTCGGTCAAGGCAAGGGAAACGGACATCTTCGGGGAGCCGGTGGATATTCTTTACGTGAAGGGGTCCGGCTGGGACCTGGCCAGCATCGAGGTGCCGGGCTTTACCCCGATCCGCATGGACCATCTGGTGAAGCTGGCCGGACTCGAGGCCTTGTCCGATCTGCAGATGGTCAACGAGATGAAAACCCACCAGACCATCGCCTCCGCGCCCAGCGGATCGGTGGAAGCGATTCTGCATGCCGCCCTCCCTTACAGATACGTGGATCACACCCACGCCGATGCGGTAGTGACCATCACCAACACCGAAGGCGGTGAGGGGCGCATTCGCGACATCTACGGCGATGGGGTGGTAATCATCCCCTATATCATGCCGGGGTTCGACCTGGCACGCCTGGTTGCCGAACGTTTCGCCGCGGAGGCGACCGAGCGTACGCAAGGCATGGTCCTGATGAACCACGGCATCTTCTCGTTCGGGGAGACTGCCAGGGAGGCGTACGACCGCATGATCAGCCTGGTGGATAAAGCGGAACGATACCTGGCCGCGCAGAATGCCTGGGAGCTGCCAAAAGCGGCCGATAAGCGAGCGCCGTCCACAGCAATGATCGAAATCGCTGAACTACGCCACCAGGTCTCCGCCGTGGCCGAGCGGCCCATGCTCCTGCGCCGGCACACCGGAAAGGCCGTGATGCAGTTCTGCGATCACCCCGAATTGGCACGTCTCAGTCAGCAGGGTCCGGCGACACCCGATCACGTGATTCGCACCAAGCGTGTCCCTATGCTGGGCCGCGATGTGGCGGCATACGAGGAGGCTTACCGGAACTATTTCGAAGAGCATGCCGCCCACGCCAGAACGCCGGTGAAGATGCTCGATCCGGCGCCGCGCGTTATCCTCGATCCGGACCTGGGGATGATTACCGTTGGCAAGACCGCCAAAGAGGCGAGTATCAACGCCGACATCTACGCCCATACCATGCAGATCATCCAGCGGGCCGAAAGACTGGGCGGCTGGAAGGCGCTGCCGGCCAGAGATATCTTCGATATGGAGTATTGGGAACTGGAACAGGCCAAGCTGCGCCACGGTGGCTCGGCACCCGAATTTCAGGGTGAGGTGGTTCTGGTGACCGGAGCGGCTTCCGGTATCGGCCGCGCCTGCGTCGATTCCCTGATGACGAGAGGCGCCGCTGTGGTAGGACTCGATATCGACCCGGCCATCGAGAGCCTTTATCCGCGTCCCGATTTTCTTGGCCTGGTGGCTGACGTGAGTGACGCGGTTGCCCTTCGTTCGGCTCTGGAGCAGGCCGTAAAGCGCTTCGGTGGCCTGGATATGCTGGTGCTCAATGCGGGGGTGTTTCCCGGGGGTACCCGGATTGCCGAGTTATCCGACAGGGTGTGGGATCAGGTGATGCGCATCAACCTGGACGCCAACCTGATGCTGATGCGCGAGTGCTACCCGTTATTAAGGGTGGCGCCGCGTTATGGCCGCGTAGTGGTGATCGGTTCCAAGAACGTGCCGGCGCCGGGGCCCGGTGCGGCGGCCTATTCGGCCTCCAAAGCGGCGTTGAACCAGTTGGCGCGGGTGGCCGCGCTCGAATGGGGGGCGGACGGTATCCGCATCAACAGCCTGCATCCCGATGCCGTGTTCGATACCGGGCTGTGGACAGAGGAGGTGCTGCAGGCGCGGGCGAAACACTACGAGATGACGGTTGAGGCGTACAAGACCAAGAACCTGCTCAAGACTGCCGTGTCCAGCCGCGACGTGGCGGAACTGGCGGCGGCCATGTGCGGTTCGCTCTTCGCTAAGACCACTGCGTCACAGATTCCCGTCGACGGCGGTAATGACAGAGTGATCTAGGCCTGGGGGAGAGGGGGCTCCTGCAGGCACCTGTTTTACGGGTTATTCCACCACATGGACGACACCTTTCATGTTGTGAGTTTCGTGGTGCGGTTCGCAGATATAGGGGTAGGTGCCCGGTGTATCGAAGGTTCGCTCCCGGATCTCGTCCGGAAAAAAATAGTCCCCCTCCTCGTCGCCCAGCGCATCGAAATACACGCTATGGTATTGGCGCTTTTCCTGGTTTTCCCAGCGCACGGTTGTGCCCGGCTTGATGGTTATTTCTTCGGGCTGGAATTTATAGCCCTTGACGACGACGGTTACGGTCTCTTCTCCGGCCAGGCTTAACTGCGCGCTCAACAGGCCGGCGATGGCAATCGATGTAAGGAGTTTGCGGGTCATTGCTTGTAATCCTCGCGTTTGCGTTATAGCTTGTCTATTTCGGCGCTTGGGACCGCCAGGGTAATGCCGTCTTTATCAAAAGCATAACCTAATTATTTGCCAGGAATCCAGTCGACCCATCATGCCCCTTTTGACTCCGTTAAAGGTTCTCCTGTCCCCCGCCGCATTCGTCTTATTCGCCGTACTACCGTTTTGTGTGCGCGCCGCGGAATCTCTGCCCGACTACAACGTTGATGCGAGTCAGTCATCGGTGTCGGGTCTGTCTTCCGGTGCATTCATGGCAGTCCAGTTTCATGTGGCCTTTTCCGGCACCCTGGTCGGCGCGGGCGTTGTCGCCGGTGGACCCTATTACTGTGCGGAGAACAGCCTGCCGAAGGCCCTCAACAGGTGCATGAACACGCTGTTCGGCGCACCGAACCCGTCAAGGCTTTCCGCCATTGCACAGCATCTGGCAAACGAAGGAAAGATCGCGGGCTTATCGAACCTGGCGAGCCAAAAAGTTTACATTTTCAGCGGCAGCCGAGACGCTACCGTGCGGCAAAGCGTGGTCGACAAAACGCTGGAGTTCTATCGGCTTGCGGGCGTGCCGGATGGGAATATTCAGTATGTGGACCAGATCGCTGCGGGGCACGCCATGATCACTGACGACTATGGCGCGTCCTGCTCGACAACGGCCAGTCCGTATATCAACGATTGCGACTACGATCAGGCCGGGGCCATCCTGAAACACATCTATGGATCGCTGAATGCGCCGGCAGGGACCCTTACGGGTCGATTCGTTGAGTTCGACCAGCACGCCTTTATCGCCAATCCGGCCACTCACAGCATGGGTGATGTGGGTTACGCTTACCTGCCAAGTTCGTGCAGCGCGGGCCAACCCTGTAAGGTCCATGTTGCCTTCCACGGTTGCCAGCAGTCGACCGGGCAAATCGGGGATAAGTTTTACACGCAAGCCGGCTACAACGAATGGGCTGACACCAACAACATCATCGTATTGTATCCGCAGGCCCACGCCGGGCCAGGCAATCCCAATGCCTGCTGGGACTGGTGGGGTTATGACAGGGCCGATTATCATGTCAAGACGGGGCGTCAAATGGCGGCAGTGAAGCGGATGCTCGACCGGCTGGCCGGCAAAGTTCAACCAGATGATAACGACGCGCGGTATTGCGAATCATACACCGGGAACAACTTCTCTCACTGGCTGGAGGGGCGAGCGCACTTCTGTAACTTCTGGTTCCTTTGCGCAAACGGCACAGACGAAAACCTGGGGTTCCTGGTCTCCAGCCCCACTTTGTATGAACATCCGAAGGGTATCTTCAGTTCCGAGATTTGTGGCGACTAAGGCTAGGCAAGCGGAAGCGCCCGATTGCCTGTTGCCGGCTTTGTACTTAACGCTGTTTCTCGGCAGGTGCCAGTTTATCCAGCAAAAACAACACGAAACCGGTGCCACCCAGATAGAACGCGATAACCAGAAGGAATATCACTGAGGTGCCCAAAAAACCAACTAATTCGTTCACGGTACTTCTCCCAACTATGTATCATAAGGAACCGACAAAGGGTATATTACCGCATTATTATTTTATTACCTACTGTTTTTCTGAATCCGATCTGTTGCGCCATTGTGCAAATGTTTCCGGTCTCCTTAATCTGATCCGCGCGCGAGGGTTTGCCCTGAAGACCCTGTCGCATCAATCCAAATAAGCGGCGGGACGTTCCAAACCTTTACCTGTTTCCGGCAAAGCGCGGCTTGGATTTTCAGGTTTTACTTTAATAATGCGAGCTAACACTCTATTCGAGTGTTTTTTTGTTCCTGAATAGGAGATTCCTGTCTGGCATTGCGGGAAAGCTCACGCGTGGGGTGCCTCGTAAGAGGTTTCACGCGTCGCCTTCCCGCACCTCCAGCTCGTCAGGTCTTTGCCGATTTCTTGTTCGGCAGCGCATTGTATATGTGCACATCGCGCTGGGGGTACGGGATCGAGATGCCTTCCCTGTCGAACGCTTCTTTGACGGCACGGGTAATATCCCAGTACACGGTCCAGTAGTCGGCCGGTGTAGTCCACGGACGAACAACGAAATTCACCGACGAGTCCGCGAGTTCGTGCAGCTTGATGACGGGCTCCGGATCCTTGAATACCAGCTCATGGGACCGGACGATCTCATCCAGGATGCGAAGCGTGTCCTGGATGTTATCCTCGTAACCGATGCCGAACACCATGTCGACACGACGCTTGTCACTGCCCGTGGCATTGGTGATCACCCCACCCCAAACCGAATTGTTGGGCACGATGACGGACTTGTTATCCGGTGTCCTGATTTCGACGGAGAGAAGATTCATCGAATTGACCTTGCCCAGGACCCCGGCGACCTCGATGACATCACCCACATCGAATGGGCGGTAGAGCAGGATCAGGATACCGCTGGCGAAATTGCCAAGCGAGTCTTGCAAGGCGAAAGCCACTACGAAGCCGGCAGCGCCGATCACCGCAAGTAACGGGCCAATATTGACCTCCAGCGCGGCCAGACCCACGATAACACCGACGACCAATATCAGACGCCGAACCCCCTTCACCAGAAAATTAGCGAGCAATGTCGAGGTGCGCTTGGTCATTGTCAGCGCCTTTGACATCGCCTTGGCGGCGATGTTGGACAGAACAAGGAAGACGAGCAC
>JAUXGQ010000280.1 GCA_030621975.1 Gammaproteobacteria bacterium
GGCGCTGCTGCGGGATCGGTTGGACGGTTGAGGGCAGTTCCTGTGTTTCGCACTCCTCTCGCCTTGCTGTACTGGCATCTCGACGCCCCAAAAAGTGAATTAATTTCTACGCGAGCCCTTAGTCGCAATCCGGCAGGCGATGGACCTGCCCGTCATGCCTTCCGCCCTTCCGCTTTCTTGAAGCCTGCAGCCGATGCGCCGCGTCGGCTGTCCAGCGCTTATTAATACTGTAATTCCAGTATGACAACGACCAGCGAGCATGCGACTACGGAAAACGCCGAAAGGTACCATTTGAGCCCGAAATAGGCGCCGTCGTTCGATCTGCGGTTATAGGCTGTCGGTCGAGTCTTCATGGATGCCTCCATAGACCTGCTGTAATACTGCCTGATAAGGGTTGCGACAAGGCTGGGTGACAAGGGGAGATCGGACGGATTTCGAACTCGTCACCTGGTCCTTAGTTGTTTGTTGTTTTCCTTGATGGCCTGAAGGCCAGGATGGGGAGTCTAGCTCTGGTTTGTTTCCGAAATGTTACGGCGATTGGAGGACATGGCTGCTGACGACTATCAAGTCGTGATCTCGGGCGCGGTGCTCCCGGGGAGGGATCGGGGTGACGCGGTCAAGGGCCTGGCCGATCTGTTCAAGATCACCGCCGTCAAGGCCGAGCGGTTGCTCGTCGGTAGACCAACCCGGATCGATACCCTGTTTTCCAGGGAGAAGGCGGAGCATGCCTGTGCGCGTTTGAGTTCCATTGGTATCGATTGCAGCGTTCAGCCAGCCGAACCCGAACTGCAACTCGAACCGGGACCCGAACCCGAACCTCCCCCGCCCGTGCGTCGGGCAGCGACTGCCGTTGTTGCCGACCCGCCGGGCAAAGTCATTCGTTGCCCGAAGTGTGGCCGGGAGCAGGCCGAGGGCGTCGAGTGCAACGCCTGTGGCATCGTGTTTTCCAAGGTGGCTGCCGCACGCGCCGACACCGTCGATGCGGGTGTCCAAGCGGCGATGCGGAGGAAGCAGCCGTTCCCGTTTCTGCTCGTCGAACGTCTCCTTGGCCTGGTCTTCCTGGTGTTCGTCCTGCTCGCCGTCGTCAGCTATCAGAACAAGGATGATCTACCCCCTGAATCTTTCTACGACCATGGCCTGCTCCATGATCCCGTGCAGACCAAAACCCGGTTGCAGCGCTTCCAGACCGAGGCGAACGGTATCGTCTACACGATCGATCCCCTGTATGACTACGAGTTGAACGGCGTCGTCGTCAGCCACTACGTCAGCGGTTCCCTGGGCGACATCTACCACCACGACAAATGGAAGGATTTCATAAACATCAAAGACATCTGTGTGATATGGGGGCGCAATGCGGCGTCCGGCGTCTACAAGGACATGGAATTCGACAATTCCCCCTGGATCTGCTGGGCCTACTGGCCCAACCGGGAGGTGGGCAGCCGCTTTGCCGGTCACCAGCTTTCCAACAACCACCTGCTTGCCAATGATCCCCATGTGAATAAAGCCATAATGGAGGCCGAACCCGGCGATCAGGTCTACTTCAAGGGTGTACTGGCCAGCTACTCCCACAGCAACGAGCAGTTTAAGAGGGGCACCAGCACTACCCGCACGGACACGGGCAACGGTGCCTGCGAAACCGTATTCGTAACGGACTTCCAGATCCGCAAAAAGGCCAACACCGGCTGGCGCGCACTATTTGGCTGGTCGAAAATCGGTATAGCGGTGTCACTGCTCGCGTTCGCTGTCGTGTTTTTCCTCTCGCCGGTGCGCCGACGCGTCCACTAGAAAGGGATATCTTCATTTTTTCGGTTCGCCTGGTGAGATATCCGGGCTAGTCCCCGAGCCGCTCGACTCGAGCGCGCAGCGATTCCAACTCCTCGAGCAGATCCAATGCTAATGCCGCACCGGCAAAATTTATGCCCAGATCGCTCTCCAGCCGCAAGGCGCACCGCACCCGGCGCACACTGATGCCGTGGAAGCGCCAGCGCGCCGGGTCTCGACCCAGGGGATCCACGATCCCTTCCTCCACCAACTCGTATACCCGATCGGCCGGCAGTCCGCAGGCGCGGCACAGGTCGCCCAGAGTCAGCTCTACTTCCTCTTCCAGTATGTCGCCGGATAACAATGAAAGCATGTCTTTGGTCATGTTGAATCAGACTCCCAAGCGTGCGCGTGGGTTGAATTTCAGCGCCTTTTCCATATCCCGATAGGCGGCCTTGGCAGCCTCGGCCTCCGCCGGTGGCAATGCAATCTGAAGCACCACATACAGATCCCCTGGTGGTTTTCCGGGTATACCCCGACCCTTGAGACGCAGTTTGCGACCGCCGGCCGAACCGGCGGGGATCTTAAGATCCACGGCCCCTGTGGGCGTCGGCGCCTTTACCGTGGTGCCCAAGGCCGCCTCCCAGGGGGCCAGGGGCAACTCCAGAAACACGTCCTTCGCTTCCACGTGGTAGAAGGGATGCGGCTGAAACTCCACCTCCAGATACAGATCGCCCGCCTCGCCCTTTCCAGTTCCTGCGCCGCCCTGGCGGGCCAGACGGATATGCTGGCCTTGTCGCACGCCTTTGGGGATGTGCACGTTCAGCGTCCGTTCCTTCAGCCGAGGCCTGCCGTCGGTGCCCGGTTCGGTATGTCGCAGGGTCAGGGTCCGAGTGGCGCCCTGGTAAGCGTCATCCAAATCGATCAGCACCTTGGCATAGGTGTCTTCGCCCCGGGCCTGGAAGGCCCCGCGGCCGTAACCGCGGCCCGCGAATCCCCGACCAAACAGGCTTTCGAAGAAGTCGCTGAACTCGGCGGCGTTGGCTCCGGTGAACTCCCCCCCGCGGAATTCGAACCCCTGGTCCCAGTCCGGCGGTGGCCGGAATTCCTGCCCCGATTTCCACTTCGCGCCAAGCTGGTCATAGGCGGCGCGCTTCTCCGGATCCTTGAGTACCTCGTAGGCCTCGCCCACTTCCTTGAAGCGTGTCTCCGCATCAGTCTCCTTGCTCACGTCCGGATGATACTTACGGGCAAGCTTGCGGTATGCGCGCTTGATCTCATCTTGCGCGGCATCGCGCTTGACCCCCATGATCTGGTAATAGTCTTTGAATTCCATCTGTTCTCGGGTTAAGCCTGTTGGTCCTCAATGTCTTCATAGACATCATTCGAAAACCGGGGTGTGCAAATGGCCAGGAAGATCAAATCCTCAGAGCCGGTGTTGGTGATGCGTTGACGACACATCGGCGGGATCAGCACGATGTCACCGGCTTCTACGTCATGAGGCGGCAGTTTACCAACTTCCACACGACCTCTGCCACCGACGATGTAGTAGCGCTCGACGGTTCCGCTGAGCCGATGCCAGCGAGTCGTGACTCCAGGTGCTACTCGTGCGCGTGCAATCGATGCATCGGGGTCATCAGGCGTATTGGACAATTCAGCAATGTAACACTTCTCGGCGGTATAGAACTCAGTGCTGAGATCTTGTGGCTTAATGGTTTCTTTCATTTGTGAATCCAAGCGCCAATACTCCTGTTCTCACCAATACCTTTTTATTGCTCCTACCAAAACAGAGAGGAACCCAAACCAATAACAGCACATGCTCCAATAACTGGAACAACGCCAACCTTGTATCGAAATAGGGCAATGAAAGCATCTGTGTGCCGTTCAACCAAATTCTATCTCATAGAAAAGAGTTGCATCATCAAGTTCCTGTCTTGCGAACTCTGAAAATATGACCTTCATTATTCTTCCGTGAATATTTCCTCCATGGGTATACCTTCAAGATTACCTGCGCGATAGGCTTTTAGCCTCTTCTCTGCTTCGTCTGCCCATATCGCATCTAGTGAACTATCAGGTTCGTCTAGGCTCTTTATCAGGCCTTCGACCGCCATGAATCTTTCGTCCGGTTTTAATTTCAATGCTTGTTTAAGTACATCTTTGCTGCCCATCAGACTTACCTCTCATTTGTCTAAAAGCGACCAACTTCAGCGGCGCGTTTTTTGCGTCCGCTGGAATGCCTTGTTAGCCATGACGTCATGCAAACCACCAGAAACATATTTATGTAGCACACTAGATACTAATGTTTGATACGGAATACCTTCCTCAAGTGCCCGCCTTTGGAGTGACTCCAAGTCTCGACTTGAAATTCTAATGTTAATGCGTTTATCTTTTTTGAAGGTTTCTTCTGCTACGGCTTGAAGGTGCTTCTTACGCTTTGGAGTCAGTACTGACTTA
>JAUXGQ010000061.1 GCA_030621975.1 Gammaproteobacteria bacterium
CAGCCCATGCCGTTACCCATAACTCGACACAAAAGAACTGCCCCACACAGTTAAAAGCTATCTTGTTCAACCTCTAGAATCGCCAGGCTGACGTGTCTTCCCACCTGGTCATCAAAATTGACCCACGAGTGGTAGGGCTTGAGCTGTTGAACGATTTTCGGCTTCATTTCGAAATCGCTCAAATCCTCCTCGTAGTACCGTGCTACTCCGGTGTATAAGGTCTCAAGATATCGCCCAAATTTCTCCACGACTGCTACACCTCCCGTCGGGCCATGACCGGGTACATAGTGCTTCGCAGCAAGATCTTCAGCAACTTTGCAAGCCGCAATATTTCCCTTGAAGGTGGCGTCATCCAATCGAGGAATTCGCTTATATGTCGCATTATCACCAAGAAACACCACCGAGTCCTGCACCACCTCTATCATTACATCCGTGTCACTGTGGGCTTTATCCGGAGCATGGAACCGGAAATCTACGCCACCGGTTTCTAACTGAGTAACCTCCGATGTGGACACCGTTGGGATGACGGCTTGTGTACCCTTGGTAAATCCCTCCGTGGCTCGCTCCATCTGGGTGACCCACTGATCTCCAGCGCCTGCATTTGCTTCTTTGATCATGTTGGGATGTGCCATCAGCACCGCTTCCGGATATACCTCAACGACAGCGTGGTTTCCCAGCCAGTGATCTCCATGTACGTGGGTATTGATGACGTGTGTTACGGGTTTATCTGTTATGGTCTTAATTTGTTTAAGCACCATTCTCCCGGCTTGAACGCTCGATCCAGGATCGATCAAGACTACACCGTCATCGGTGACTACAAAGCCTGGGTTATTCATAAAGCTCTGGTTTTCTACGGACGGATAACCGAGGGGACCATGAATGACGTAGGTGTGCGGCGCAATCCGGTCCACGGGGTAATCACGCACCATGCTTGCTGCGAGGCTTACATCTGCAACCAACAGGAAGCCAAATAGATAATATAATCGCATGAGCATCGTATTCTCCATATCAGGCTTGCGCCGCGCCTGGTTAACGAACGTCAAACTATACCGGAGTGCGCTGCCGATTTGGTTCCGCCCCTGAGGTCTATTTTCTCTTTTCCGCTATAAGCTGGGGTAAGGGCTCGGTAGTGGTGACTCGTTTCTCCAATACCATCTGCTTCTTATTCCCCGGCAGCAAATCTTCCTGCACGGCGCTGCCTTTCCCTATGCTCTTTAAGTTCATCGCAACTTGGTCGGTGCCGATAAGTGGCTTTACCAAGTTAAATATAGTTTGCTTATCGACATTATTCACACGGAAAAAACACGGTAACCGGCAAGGGGCGTGGCATAAAAGCCACGAAACTTTGTGACGTTGCCCCAGATCTCGCCACACCCCTCAGTGTAAAGCCCTTCCGCAGCCTCGATACTCCTTGCCGTCGAACACCACCGTAAGCGTGGTCTAGAACGACTCTCCGCTCATCGTATCCTGGCAGCGCCGCCCCTCCAGCACGACCACCACCTGGTGACCCTCATCTTCGACCGTGTAGGTCGTTCTGCGTGCGTCCTGATCGACCGACGGCTCGGGCGTGGGAAACCTGTATTCGCTCTGCCCGTAATCCCCGACGAATACGATGCTGCCGGCTTCCGAAATCTCCAGGTTCCAGCCAGGTTCGTTTCCGAGCGCTCGGAAATCCACCCCGCAGCTTCGCATCCTCCCAGATCGGATTACCGCCGACCGGTGGCGCAAGGGCATGCGATCGTGCCTCCCCTATGCGGGGATATTGGCGACAAAATCCCAGCGCAAGCCCCCCCTGGACAAGTTCAGACCAGGTTGAGACGTTGGAGTCAGGAAGGTCACTCCCTCCTGACGAGCTGCAAGAACCGCCTCCAGCATTGACACCGGGATGTCGAAGTGTCAGATTTCTTTACGAAGGCGTCAATTCCATGCTCTACTGGTGTCAGCATACAGTCGCGGTCCACGGCGTAACGCAGGATTCCTCGCTTGTGGATAAATCAGCCCTTGTTTATATCTTAATTCGTAGACGCAACCAGTCCTTGAAATCTTGTCGCAGCACTTTGGATGCCGTATTTGTGGCGCGGTCCCTACCCTGTGCGTAAACCAGGCCCGATTTTTTAAGCAGTTGAGATTAAAAAAAATCTTCAATGCCTGGTTGCGAAAAAGGATCCTCCGGCGACTACCTCGACCCAAGCCCGCAACGGCGGTATGAGACGTTTAAATCGGATACTTTGTCGAACTTCTCCAGAACGAAAGTATCCTGATTTGTTGTATTTGCGAACTCTCTCAGCTCTACTAAAGTCTAATTATGGGAATTGTTTTCCCGACGGGGACTCTAACTGTATATATCTGGCATACAACATGCTTGATGAAGGTTCGAGTCTTTATGTTAATCATGCGTTCCGGTTGCCGCGTTCAAGGTAAAAGCACCTAAGATCGGTTAGGGGCGGACCGCGGATCAAGAGGTGGTATCATGGCGATTTTCGATCACTACAAATCTCGGTACGAATCGGTCCAGGAGCAGGAATACAGCCTGCAGGAATACCTGAATCTTTGCAGGGAAAATCCGTCCGTCTACGCTACCGCAGCGGAACGCCTGTTGAAGGCCATCGGTGAACCCGAACTTGTCGACACATCGAAAAATCCCCGCCTCAGCCGCATATTCTCAAACAAGGTGATCAAGCGCTATCCGGCCTTCGAGGAATTCTATGGCATGGAGGATGCGGTGGAGCAGATCGTCTCCTACTATAAGCATGCCGCCCAGGGTCTGGAAGAACACAAGCAGATCCTGTATCTCCTGGGCCCGGTCGGCGGGGGCAAGTCGTCTCTGGCCGAAAAGCTGAAGTCCTTGATGGAAAAAGAGCCCATCTACTCGCTCAAGGGATCACCCATAAACGAGTGTCCGCTGGGATTGTTCAAACCCGAAGAAGACGGCCACATCCTGGAAGAAGACTACGGCATCCCCCGCCGCTATGTTAATACCATCATGTCGCCCTGGGCCGTGAAGCGTCTGCATGAATACGGCGGCGACATCAGCCAGTTCCGGGTGGTCAAACGCTTCCCGTCCGTGCTCGACCAGGTTGCCATCTCCAAGACGGAACCGGGAGACGAGAACAACCAGGACATCTCGGCTCTGGTTGGCAAGGTGGATATCCGCAAACTCGAGGACTTCCCGCAGAACGATCCCGATGCTTACAGCTACTCGGGCGGACTGTGCCTCGCCAACCGCGGCATCATGGAGTTCGTAGAGATGTTCAAGGCGCCGATCAAGGTGCTGCACCCCCTGCTCACCGCCACCCAGGAAGGCAACTACAACGGTACCGAATCCATCGGCGGACTGCCCTTCGATGGCGTCATTCTGGCCCACTCCAACGAATCCGAATGGGAGGCGTTCAAGAACAACAAGAAAAACGAGGCCTTCATCGACCGCGTATACATCGTCAAGGTGCCTTATTGCCTGCGCGTGACCGAAGAGATCAAGATCTACGACAAACTGCTCAGGAACAGCTCACTGGATACCGCCCACTGTGCGCCCGATACCTTGCGCATGCTGGCCCAGTTCAGCACCCTGTCGCGCCTCAAGGAACCGGAGAATTCCAGTCTCTATTCCAAGATGCGCATTTACGACGGCGAAAACCTCAAGGATACGGACCCCAGAGCGAAATCCATCCAGGAGTACCGGGATGCCGCCGGCGTCACCGAGGCCATGAAAGGCCTTTCCACCCGTTTTGCGTTCAAGATACTCTCCCAGGTGTTCAATTTTGACGCCACTGAAACCGCCGCCAACCCGGTGCATCTGCTCTATGTCCTGGAACAGCGCATCGAACAGGAACAGTTCCCGCCCGAGGTCCGGGACCGTTATCTGACCTTCATCAAAGAGTTCCTGGCGCCGCGTTACGTGGAATTCATCGGCAAGGAGATCCAGACCGCCTACCTGGAATCCTATTCAGAATACGGTCAGAACCTGTTCGACCGCTATGTCACCTACGCCGATTTCTGGATTCAGGATCAGGAGTACCGCGACCCCGAAACCGGTGAGATGCTCGATCGCGCCTCGTTGAACGAGGAGCTCGAGAAGATTGAAAAACCTGCCGGCATCAGCAATCCCAAGGATTTCCGCAACGAAATCGTCAACTTCGTGCTGCGCGCGCGTGCCAACAACAACGGCAACAACCCCAAGTGGACCAGTTACGAGAAATTACGCTCGGTGATCGAGAAGAAGATGTTCACCACCACCGAGGACCTGTTGCCGGTGATCTCTTTCAATGCCAAGTCTTCCAATGAAGATCAGACGAAACACGACGATTTCGTCAACCGCATGGTCGAGCGCGGATACACGGAGAAGCAGGTACGGCTACTGTCCGAATGGTATCTGAGGGTTCGCAAATCCCAATGATGGCGTGATGAGGCTGTGAATTCCCTATGAGTTATATTATCGACAGGCGTCTCAACAGCAAGGACAAGAATGCAGTCAACCGCCAGCGCTTTCTGCGTCGGTATCGCGCCCACATCAAACGGGCCGTATCCGACGCGGTCAGCAAACGCAGTATCACCGATATCGGAAAGGGCGAAGACATCTCCATTCCCCAGAAGAGTATCCGCGAACCGCAGATGGGACATGGAAGCGGCGGCAAGCGCAACATCATCCTTCCGGGCAACGACAATTTCATCGTGGGCGACCGGGTCAAAAGACCCGAGGGCGGAGGCGGCTCCGGCGGTGGCGGAAACGCCAGCGACAGCGGCGAGGGCATAGACAACTTCGTGTTTCAGATTTCCCAGGAAGAATTTCTGCATTACCTGTTCGAGGATCTGGAATTACCCAATCTGGTCAAGCGTAAACTCGCCGGTACGGAATCCTTCAAACTCGCCCGCGCGGGGTTCAGCGAGGTGGGCAATCCCACCCAGATAAATATCCCGCGCACCATGCGCAGCGCGCATGCCCGGCGTATAGCGCTGACCGGGATGATGCGCAAGAAACGCCGCCGACTCGAACAAGAGTTGTCGGAGCTGCCCGATATCGACAGCGAAGAAAACCACACCCGCAAAGAGGCGCTGCAACTGCAGATTTCCAGGTTGACAAAGCGCATCCTCGCGATCCCCTTCATCGACGATTTCGACCTCAAGTTCAATCTGCACGTAAAAAAACCCTTGCCGGTCAGCAAGGCGGTGATGTTCTGCATCATGGACGTTTCGGGGTCCATGGACCAGAACACCAAGGACATAGCCAAACGTTTTTTCATCCTGCTCTATCTTTTCCTGCAGCGTAATTACGAGAAGACCGATGTAATCTTCATACGTCACCACACCAGTGCCAAGGAAGTGGACGAGGAGGAGTTTTTCTATTCCAGGGAAACCGGCGGCACCGTAGTATCCAGCGCCCTGGCCATGATGACGGAGATCATCAAGGACCGTTATCCCCCGGACGAATGGAATATCTACGGCGCCCAGGCATCGGACGGCGACAATTGGCATGACGACTCCCCGCGCTGTTACAACCTGCTGAAAGAACATATTCTGCCTAAATCCCAGTACTTCTGTTACGTGGAGATAACGGAAAGAGACAGCCAGGAGCTGTGGGTCAACTATGAACGTCTCAAAGAGAGTCACGGACCTTCGTTCGCCATGCAGAAGCTGCGGGACCAATCTGAGATCTATCCTGTCTTCAAGCAGTTATTCCAAAGGAAGATACAGTGAAACGCAGCCCTATCACCACGGACTCCGACTGGTCGTTCGATACCATCGAGGCCTATGATCGCGAGATCGGGCGGGTGGCGGAAAGCTACGCACTGGATACATACCGTAATCAGATCGAAGTAATCCGTTCCGATCAGATGATGGACGCCTACGCTTCGGTAGGCATGCCGGTGGGCTACAACCACTGGACGTACGGCAAACACTTCATCAAAGTGGAACGTAGTTACCAGCGCGGGCAAATGGGCCTGGCCTACGAACTGGTCATCAATTCGGACCCCTGCATCTCCTACCTGATGGAGGAAAACACCATGACCATGCAGGCGCTGGTCATCGCCCACGCCTGTTACGGTCACAATTCCTTCTTCAAGGGCAATTATCTTTTCCGGACCTGGACGGATGCCAGTTCCATTATCGATTATCTCATCTTCGCCAAAAACTACATCGCGGAATGCGAAGAACGCCATGGCATCGACGAGGTGGAACAGCTGCTCGACTCCTGCCATGCCCTGATGGCCTACGGCACCGACCGTTACAAGCGGCCCAGCCCCATCTCCGCAAGAGAGGAGCAGGAACGCCAACTGGAACGCGAAGAGTACCTGCAAAAGCAGGTAAACGACCTGTGGCGCACCATCCCGAAAGACATCGAGCAAGAAAAGTCGCAGAAGCGCTCCCGTTTCCCTGACGAGCCCCAGGAAAATCTCCTGTACTTCATCGAGAAGAATGCCCCACTGCTCGAACCCTGGCAGCGCGAGTTGGTGCGCATCGTGCGCAAGATGGCCCAGTATTTCTACCCGCAACGCCAGACCAAGGTCATGAACGAGGGCTGGGCCTGCTTCTGGCATTACACCCTTTTGAATCACCTCTACGACGAAGGACTGGTGACTGACGGCTTCATGCTGGAGTTTCTGGAATCCCATACCAACGTCGTCGCGCAGATGCCTTATAACAGCCGTTTTTACTCCGGCATCAACCCTTATACCCTAGGTTACGCCATGATGCAGGATATCAGACGCATCTGCGAAAAACCCACCGAGGAAGACAAATACTGGTTCCCCGAGCATGCGGGCAGCGACTGGCGCGAGACCCTGCATTTCGCGATGCAGAACTTCAAGGATGAGAGTTTCATCCAGCAGTTCCTCTCGCCCGAGGTAATCCGCAATCTGAAACTCTTCAATATCCTGGACGACAGCAGTAAAGAAGAGATGCTGATTTCGGCGATCCATGACGACGAGGGCTACCAGGTGATCCGTGAGTCCCTGGCCAGACAATACAACCTCAACTACCAGGAACCCGACATCCAGGTCTACAACGTGGACGTCCGGGGCAACCGATCCCTCACCCTGCATCACATCCAGGACCCCCAGTACCGGCCCCTGGGCCCGGACACCAACGAGGTGCTCAGACACCTGCGCCGGCTGTGGGGGTTCGACGTCTACCTGCACACCCTGCGCAACGGCGACATCGTAAAGACCTATTCCTGCACCAAGCATTAGCGGCTCGGGACCTACCATTCTCACAAACACAACCGCGGTTGGACACGAATTCTAAAACACGGGGTATTCGGCAAGTAACCATTCACGGTGACAACATGCCGCATTACGCATTGAGAGTGAACGGCCAGAAGAAGGAAGACAGAATGACCACACAAGGCACAAAAGACACAGAAGAATAGAACGACGGGGATATTCTGGCTCTATGTGATCGGATCAGACCGATATCGTTTGATCTGCACAGGTTCCTTCGGCACGGGAATTTAAGGCTGGCTTTGTGAATTGTGTGCTTTCTGTGGCTGTATTTCCATTCTTGGAAACAACTCGACGCCGACGGGTTTGAAACCGGCCGGACAATCTCTATAATATCAGGCACTGCGTAACTGATTCAGGAGTTGAAAATGCCTACTTATGACTATCGTTGTGAGGCCACCGGCCGGGTGGTGGAAGTCTCCCACCGCATGCAGGAACAGATGAGCACCTGGGGGGAACTCTGCCAGCGTGCC
>JAUXGQ010000264.1 GCA_030621975.1 Gammaproteobacteria bacterium
GCCCATATCAATATCCTGTCAATCCTGTGAAATCCTGTTAATCCTGTCTATAAAAGCGAATCCAAGCCCGCGAGACCTGGGCTGGTCAGCGGTGCCGCGCGGACATGGAAGCCGGTTCAGACAGTTGGCAGCAGGATGCTGAACACGACCCCCTGAGCGTCGGGGAGATTTTCGGCGACTGCCTTACCGCCGTGGTATTCGCTGATCATCTGCACCAGATAAAGACCCAGTCCAAGATGAGGTTCATCCCCGCCGGCCGGGCGCAGAGATACCATGGAGCCGAACAACTCCCTGCGCATGTCCTCTGGCAGGCACGGCCCCTGGTTGACGATCCCCAGCGCTGCCACTCCCTTGTCGGTCAGCGACAAACGGAACCGGATCGGGGAGCCCTGTGAGTGAAAATCCACGGCGTTGGCGACAAGCTTGTCCAGCGCCTGAACGATCAGGTCAGGGGCGCCATGAACCCTCACCGGCTTATCGGTTGCCTCGAGTTCGAAGTCGACATTCGGATATATCATTCGATAGTTTTCACAGGCGGCCTTAAAAAACTCCACCAGATCGAAGACGTCCTTGTTCGTCTGCTGCAGGGCCTGCTCCAGGCGTGTGGCTTCGCGCATCTGATTGAGGATGCCCGCGAGACGGTCAACGCCTGTGCCGGCTCGTCGCAGGTATGGCCGTGAATCCTCCTGTTCCGATACCATCTCCAGATTTTCCAGCGAAGACTTGACCATGGTCAGCGGGGTGCGCATTTCATGGGCCAGGCGCGATGCCATGGCTTCCAGGTAACGGTTGTATTCGTCCAGCCGGTTCATGACGCTGGAGAAGCTTCGCTCCAGATCGCCGATCTCGTCCTTGGATCCGGAGGGGATCAGCCGGGTCCGGATACGGCCGTCTTCGGTCACCGCCGCCTCCAACCGGTCCCTCAGCCTTCGGATGCGCCCGGTGAGCAGGGAAGCAAAACCCAGCAGCACCAGACTGGTGGCGGCAAACGCCATCAGGGTTATGCTGAACAGGCGCTCCAGGGCCTGGTTCTGCAACGACAGAATGGCGTTGGTGGTCTGTTCCACGAGCACGGTTCCTATGATGCCGTTGGCGCCGTGAATGGGATAAGCCGCCGAGAGAATGACCGCCTTGCGGTCCGGGCTCAAGCGCTGTGAGGTTCCGGGCTTGTTGTTCAAGGCGGCGTCGATCTCCTGTCCCTGCAGTCGCGAAGCATTGGCGAACGCGTCGGCGAAGTCATCCGCAGGTTGGCGCAATACCAGACGGAACAAGGCGTTCAGGACACCGGCATCGGGTGTTTCCGCCGCATAGGGTTCGGCGCTCAAGGGATCCTTTTTGAGGGAGCCCCGCTGGGCAAGGACGCGGCGGTGTTTGTCCAGCACCCAGATCCGTGCATCGTCGTGCTTCAGGCGGCCAATAATGCGTGCGATATCGGGCGACGGTGTAATCAGCAGCCCCAGTTGATCGGTATCCTGGATGCCTGAGGTCGCGACGAGCGTGGACGGTTCACCTGTACGGGGATCGTCCACATCGGCGACCGCGAAGGCCAGACGTTTACCGACCAGGGATCGGGGGATACGCAGCTCGATCGTGTAACCGTCCGTGGTCTCCTGCCATTCGCCCTTGATTCGCACTTCGGGTCTTGTGTCGTACGCCTGCATAGGGCCATCGGGCATCACGGTGGCATGCACCCATCCGGGCGCGGGCGTGGCGACCCGATAACGGTTTATGCCACCCTCGGGCCTTTCCATAACGATCAGCAGATGGTCATTGTAATCGACACGGTCATCAGCCGGATCCTGGTAGACGATGCGGTCGTCGCGTACCCGCAACAGGGCGTAGAGGTACGGTCCCCGAATGCCGAGCAGGGACTCGAAAGAACTATCCGGCCTCATCGAGGGTTGCGGCTGTGGCTGTTCGATTCCATGGCGCCTGGCGCGGGAAAGATAAGGGCGCCAGTCCTCGTCGTAACCATCCAGTTGTATGGGCGCCTCCAGCGGGTGGGCATAGAGCGCGCTTTCGGGTGGTGTTTCATGGGGGACGTCTATGTCCACTGTAAACAGTTCCTCGCGATTGTGCAGAATCGTGGCGATGGACTGAGCCGTATCCAGCAGGACCTTTTCCCGCGCCTGGCGCAGGAAGGTCTCGGTTTCCTCGATATACCGGTAACCCGCCCAGGGGATGGCAAAGAGAGACAGCGACACCAGCAGCAGCTTGAAGCGGACGCCGTGAAAGAAACGGCGTTTATGGGTTTCCGGCATCGGGTCTGTGGCGTCGGTATAGGCGACTGGCGCAAGCTCAGCCGTTCGCCTTCCAGCGATAGCCCATGCCGTAGACGGCTTCGATTTCCTGAAAGTCCACGTCTACGTTGGAGAATTTGCGCCGGATACGCTTTATGTGGGTGGAGATGCTGGTGGCGTCCACCAGGATCTGGGCATCCTGCATCAACTGTTCCCGGGTCTTTACGTGTCCCGGGTAATGCGCAAGGCTGTATACGATCCAGAACTCGGTGATCGTGAGTTCCACCGCTTTGTCCTCCCAGAATACCAGGAGCCGCTTCAGGTCCAAGGTGAGACCGCCCCGCTCCAGTACCTCCTCGCTGGCCGGGGGGGTCGACATCGCCTCTACACGGCGGAACAGGGCGGCGATACGAGCGCTCAGATGGGGCAGACTGACGTCTTTAGTCAGATAATCGTCCGCCCCGAGACGCAGACCGGAAACTGTATCGAAGTCACTGTCCCGGGCGGTGAGAAAGATGATGGGCAGAGTAGGGGCCAGCGAGCGCAGTTCACGGCATAGTTCGAATCCACCTTCCGCGTCGTCCTTGAGCCCGATGTCCAGAATCGCCAGATCGGGCAGCCGGATGCGAAACGCCGATAAAGCGTCTTTGCGCGATTCGTATCCCGTTACCGCATAACCCTGACGTCGCAGTGCATCCGCGTAGTTCTCCCGAATGACGGCTTCGTCTTCGACGATGGCGATTTCTTTACTCATGTTTGGCGTATCGGCAGGTGTCCGGAATGAAAATATTCACCTCTAGCTTACCTTACACCATCGCCGGCAAGCTGGCAGGGTTGAGGCTGCAAATGCCATTTTGTTGCCAGATTTTGCCATGGGATTGCCCCTGGTCCGCAACCGGCCTGCCATTCCGACGGGTTTTAATTCAAGTTAACCGGCGCGGGCGTGGGAACGCAGATGCCTTTTCGGTATCCGACCGCCAGGGAGGGCGCGCTGGGCCAATCGGAAATAAAAGGTTAAGCGATGAACGCATCCCCATCGAAGCAAACAGTTGAGATTGCAGAGACGATCGGGTTTCAGCAGATCCCCTGGAAGGACATTCTGATCACCCTGGCGGCTGCCGTAAGCGCCGGGTTTTGCAGCGCCCTGGTGCTGGGCTTGATGGTGTTTCTGCTGAGCGCAGAGGCCAGGTAGTGGCGCCGCGCTACATCCCTGGTGTGGCGCTGGAAAACGACCGGATCATCGAGTTCTCCGGCAGTGGCTGGGCAGACAACACGACCCGGGTCAAGGACGCGGCGCGGATCACACCCCGGGTGCGGGAGCCGGCGACGGGAGCGGGCAATCCGGTGAGCCTGACGGTGACCCTGGCCCCGGGAATCCCGCTGGCCCGTCTCGAAAGCCCCTATCATCCCATCCAAAAAAGCCCTGTATGCCGGTTATCTCGCCGCTGGCTTGTTAACCGCCGGCGGGATCTGGCAGACAGGGGAGGGGGCCTATGTATACGCCAAGGCGATACTCGCCCAGTACCTGCTGCACGCGGCCTGGGAACGCACCCTGGAGGGTGAGATCCGTGCGAGGTCCTGGGCCTGGTCCGACACCTGGCCTGTGGCACGCCTGCGGGTGGATCGTCTCGGCATCGACCAGATCGTACTTGCCGGTGCCAGCGGGCGTTCCCTGGCCTTCGGCGCCGGCCATGTGACGGGTACGGCCGCGCCCGGTCAATCAGGCAACAGCGTCATCAGCGGCCACCGGGACACCCACTTCCGCTTTTTGAAGAATCTGGAAGCAGGAGACAGAATTCAGGTGATACTCCCCAACGGCCTGACAAGACTCTACGCGGTACAGATATGCCTTTAGGGGCCCCGCTAAAAGCTCATCACCGTCGTGTCGCTGGCATCATGGCTTCGGCAGTGCCAACTTCGTCATGATGTCCGAAACGCACTCGTCGATCTCGGTATCGAGCTGTTCCCGTTCCTGTTCTGTTAGCTTCGTCCCCGCACTCTGATCGAGCAGCTTTTGTAACAGCTTGTTCAAGGTAAGTGTCATATCGGTCTCGTGGTGGTGCTGCAACGCCTGTAACAGCGCC
>JAUXGQ010000148.1 GCA_030621975.1 Gammaproteobacteria bacterium
GGCGTACAGCTGACGGAACTCCATAGCCAGGGAAAAAGTCCCGACATGGAATCCGTATTAAGGGGGATGTTGGATGCCCTCTCGAGTGCGCAGGAAAGCAGCACGGTATCATCGCGACCGGGCAGTAAAATACCGGCGCGGGAAGGAGCCTATATCGATGATTATGCCGCACTCAATGCCCAACGCCCCGGTGTCGTCGTGCTGCCCAGCGGGCTGCAGTACGAGATTCTCAAAGCAGGTGAAGGCAAGCGACCGGGTCTGCAGGAGATTGTGGTAGTCAACTATCGGGGTTTTTTGGCCACCGGCGTCACATTTGACAGCACCGATGCAGAGAGCGGGCCAGCCCATTTGCAGGTCGACCAGATCGTGATCGAGGGGCTCAAGGAGGCGATCCTGCTGATGCGCGAGGGCGATAACTGGCGGGTTACCATTCCAGCTCCGCTGGGCTTCATCAGGAAAGGAATGCTGCGCAAACGGGACCTGATCTACGAAATCGAACTGATTGCGATCGAGGCCCCGCCCGGAGATCCCTGAACCGAAAATGGCCGCATCTAACTCCTCAATGCCTCCAGGCATTACTGGAGCCAGCATCCAACTCCTCTGAAATGATGGCTCAGGGCACGATACGCTTGCCGACGGGGACCAGCCGCTCGGAATCGGGCGAAGCGTAGCGCAGCAGGGTTCCACCGCGAACCGCCACGCGCTGCCCGGGGGCCAGGCTCATGCGTCCGTAGAATGCAACATGGCTGTCCGGGTCCACGAAACCGGTGCCGTCGTCGTACTTTCCCACCACCCGTTCCAGGGTCTCCAGCAGGTGTTCACGACTCCACGGCAACCTGCCCCAGCGCACCTCGCGTGCCTTCATCGCATCCAGGGCAGCATCGAACAGGGCGCAAGCGGCATAGGCGTCAGCCTGCAGACGCTGGTCACCCTCATGCTCGGGGAGACCTGCCATGTCGAGCCAGCGTTCCAGCCGCAGGCGCGCGATCTGGCCCTGTACACTCAAGTCATCAAACAGGGAGACATAGCGCAGGCGCGCCTTCCAGGCCGGCGGCAGGGACAGGGCCTCGGGCGGCGCGAGCAGTGCGGAGAGGAAGACCTCCCCGACCGGCGGGCCGGCCGGTGCGCTCGCCACCAGCTGCTCGATCTCGGACGGGCGTAACCACAGGACCAGGGTATCATCCATGGACAGGCCGGCGAGCGCCGCCCCCGGGGCGATAAGCCGATATTTTCGCTGGATGGGCGGAGCGATGCGCGTGTCCAGGCGGGCGCGCAGAGTCTCGGCCGCGCGGGTACCGGTAGCGTCTGCATACACCTGGACAATCCGGGATGTCGCGCCCTTCGTGCTGGTCTCGGTCCCCAGGTGGCGGGCCAGCAGGGCCGCTTCCAGCCTCACACCGGGCGAGAAGTAGACGGAGTAAAGGTCTCTGCCGGGCTCCGGAGCCAGCTCCAGGGCGGGCAGGATGCAGGGCAGACGGGCGTCCTCGCAGAAGCGGTGTACGGGCTGCCACTCGGCCGCACCCACCCCGGACAGCACGGCGAACACCGGTTGCCTTCGGTAGTGGGCTTGCAGCTGTCCCTCCCAGTCTTGCGGGGGGCCCGAGAGTTCCCAGACGTGGATCCGCCAGGCTTTGCCGGAGACCTGTGAGCCCCGTGCCCAGGCCCGCAGCACGCCGAGCACGGCCTGTACCTGTGCGGGAGACGCATCGGGGGTGACCACCGTCGCCAGGTGCAGGCTATCCCTCTCCACCCCCGGCGGTGTATCGGTGGAGAGCTGGCGCAGGTAGGCCGCCAGGGCGCTTACGGCCTCCGCGTCCAGCGCATAACGGGGCATGGGGGCCACCAGTGCCCTGCCCGCTGGATCCAGACCCTCGCGTAAGGCCTGCGTCAGGCTCGGCGCGTCGTAGGCCGGGCGTGTCATCGCCCGCTCCCACGACGCGCGTGGCAGGTAGTGGTGGGTGGGATCCAGGGCGACCGAAGCATAACGGGCGGGCCGGAACAGCACCGGAGCGGCCACCGGCGGCACCAGAATCGTCCCCTCGATCGAACCCAGGCCACTGCGCCGGTGACAACTGACACAGGCCGCCAGGGTCCCCTCCAGGACGATGCCCTCGGGGCGAAGGGCACGCAGCGCGGTGCCGTCGGGCAGGATGCCCTGTTCATAGATGCGCCGGCCGGCCTCGATCTGTGCATCACCCGGCACAGACATCCCAGCGTCGGCCATACCGGTAGCGGCCAGCAGACCCAGCAGGGCGAGGCCCGCCAGTGAGCGCGGGAGGCGGCCGTCCAAGTGCCCTACTGCCCCTGCGTCGGTGAAGGGGTCTGCGTGGGGGCTGTGGTCTGCGGTCCCACGGAGATCAGTTCCACTTCGAAGATCAATGTGCGATGCGCCAGCGGGCCACGTTTGCCATAGGCCAGCTCGGGCGGAATAAACAATTGTAATTTACCGCCTTCCTTCATCAACTGGAGACCTTCAGTCCAGCCCTTGATGACCCCATTGAGCCGGAAGGTCGCGGGCTTGTCACGCGCGAGGGAGCTGTCGAACTCATTGCCGTCTATAAGGGTGCCCCGATACAGCACGCTCACCTCGTCGGTGGGCCCCGGGCTCTTGCCCGTACCCGCCTCGATCACCTTGTACTGCAGTCCGCTCTCGGTGGTGACGACGCCCTCCTTTTTGGCGTTCTCCTCGATGAATTTTTTGCCTGTGGCCAGGTACTCGAGATCCCGTTCCACACTGACCTTGCGCTGCTCGGAGACCACCTTGCGCTTGAGACCCGTCAGGGTGGTGTGCATCTCTGGCTGAGACAACTGCGGCTGGGTGCCGGACAGGGCATCGCGGATACCCTGGACTACGGCCTCCGCGTCCATCTCCACGCCCTGGCGCTTGAAATCGCCGCCGATCTGGTAACCCAGACTGTAGTTGATACGGGTCGTCTCGTCCTCGAGGTTGAGGGCCTCGGCAGCCGATAGCGGCGCTGACATCGACCAGATCAGAAAAGCCGGCAGGTAAATCGATAATTTCATGGAATACTCCTGTTCGTTTTCATTGTTTTCAATGTTCCGGGCCTGAAACCCCATACTACCAGAGCCTTGGTCCAGGTAAAAAAAGGCCGCCCGAAGGCGGCCCTGGTTGGAGTGGGCGCGTGCCCACTGAGGTTATTGCCGATCGATCTTAAAGTGCTACTGGTTCGCGACACCACACCCGTTGGCGCCGGAGTCGCCGACACAGAAGGGCACCATCATCTCGTTGTCCTCGTGCTCGACGATGTGGCAGTGCCAGACGTACAGGCCTTCGATGTCAAAGGTGGCGTTGAAGCGCGTGACCTCGCCAGGATAGGCGATGACCGTATCCTTCCAGCCTGCCTCCGTGGCCTCCGCCGGACGGGGTCCCAACAGGTTGCCGGTCAGGGGGTCGAAGGCCTCACGATTGACCACCTTGTACTTCACCAGGTGCACGTGGATGGGATGGGCATCCGCCGACCAGTTCCACAGCTCCCAGGTCTCGGTGCTGTTCAGTCCCGGATTGGTCACGATGAGGTCGGACCACAGCGTAGCGGTGCCACCGGTAGTACCGTTGATGCCCAGCACCGCGGCCTTGGGTGCAAAGGGCACGGATGCCGCGAGCATCCCGCTGCCGTTGTCGATACAGGTCCCAGGGTTGATCAGATCAGGCGTCGAATCGGCATCGTAAGTGATCGTGCCGTCAGGCTGGATCGTGGCGCAGATCAGGAAGGACTCCTCCTCGAGCAGGGCCAGGTCACGCGCTCCCGGGAGGGGGAAGGGGCTGTTTGCTGGATCGTCCGCATCCGGCAGGCTGAGGCTCAGGTTCCATGGGTCGGTGGCGGCATTGAGGTTCGGAGTTACACCGTCCGCCAGCACCGGATCGGTGGTGCTGGCACCGTTCAGGGCCGCGTTGACAACGAACTGCATCACCTGGCCGGTGGTACCGGGGTCGGCCGGAACGTCCGGGAAGCCACCGAAGGGGGCGTCCGGTGCGGTGTTGAACATGCGTACGATGGTACCGTCCTTCAGGCCACGAAAGTCGACGAGCACATCAGCCCGCTCAGCCCACCCCATCAACAGGGTCTGGTCTTTGGATGGCGCATTGACGCGGTCCCAGGTCGCAATGCCTGGCACCAGCGGCGTCGCTTTGCCCGTGACGATCTCGACCACCTGCGGCAGCAGACTCTGATCGCCACCTACCTGATAGAAGGGAATCTCTTTGTTAGCATTGTCCGACGAATTCAACCGGGACAGCGACAGGTTGAGAAAGCGGGAGTTGCTGCCGTTCAGCAGGCGGAAGCGGTAGATGGCGGGTGCCACCTCCAACACCGGCCAGGTCACCCCGTTCACGACCATGGTGTTGAAGAAGGCCTCCGGATTCCAGATCGGCGAGATGTCCGAGTGGTCGTTCGCATCGCCGATGAAGGGGATCAGCAGATCCGCCACCGGAATACCTTCGAAGAAGGCCCGATCGGCGGGATAGAACAGCGAGCCGTCCGCGTTGAACGAGCGGTCCTGGATCACGATGGGGATCTCGCGGATGCCGTTCCGGACCGGGTTACCGGGCACGTTCAGGTCGAGTACGACCTGTCCCGCCACCGGCGCGGGACCGGGCAGTACGCCCGAGTCCAAACCGGTCTCGCCGCCACCGGCCTCACGAATCAGCCAGAAGCCCGCCGGGCCCGCGTAGACGTTGTTGCGGGTCATGCCCAGGGTATGGTCGTGATACCATAGTGTCGTGGAGGGCTGGTCGTTGCGGTAGCTGAAGTTGCCCACGCCCAGGGTCACGTTGGTATTGTCCGGCTGACCATAGCCGTTGGCCAGTTTGCCCTGGATAGCGAAACCGCGCGGGATGTCATTGGCCGCGGGCAGCCACCAGGCTTCCGGGTAGCCGTCGCTGTTCGGATTGGTGTGTGCCCCGTGCACGTGGGTGATGATAGGTACAGGTCCCAGGTAGGGCTCCTGCAGGAGGGCTCCGTTGGTGCCCGCCGGACGGCAGTCGGTGTGGACGGTCCCCGTGTCGCCACAGGTCAGAAGCTCCGGGTTGGCCCAGTGCAGCGAGCGGTCGACGGGGGTGATATGGGGGGTGAAGTTACAGGCGGGGTCCTTCTTCGGTTTTCTGCTCGCCTTACAGGCATCGGGGTCAACAACCAGATCGTTGATCCAGTCGACGGTGACGCTTGTGTCAACATTGGGGTCGGTGTTAGCGGTAGTCTCGATGGTGTAGGCCGGGTAGTTGAACTGGCTGCTCGGATCTGGCGCCAACGCGGGGGTCGGATCGGCCGCAGGGCCGTAGCTGAATACCGTGGTTGCGGGGAAGGTGCACCCACGACCGTCGCAACCCGGTAACGTGGCCCAGATGCCACCCGGCAGGATCTGCTGCTGAAACTGGCGCACGGCGATGTCGTAGTCGTTGGCCACACCAGTGTTGTTCATCACCGGCGGAATCACCAGCGGTGTCACATATTTGGGTATGCTCAGCGGGTCCAGTGTGCCGCCTGGCAGCGGCACCGCCATCGCACTCGGCAGGTTTAACAAGGCATATCCGGTCAGCACCGCGCCGACCGTTGCCCTTTTCTTGAATTGACTCATTGCATTCTCCTCGTTCTTGACGTTGTTTTATTTCACAGCAGTTTTCAGTTCTGTCCCCGACACCTGACCATTGTCGTTTAGCGGTGACA
>JAUXGQ010000302.1 GCA_030621975.1 Gammaproteobacteria bacterium
AACGCCAGCAGGCGGGCGCGAGTCTGCAGCCAGCTCAAACGACCTGCTACCATCATTTGCAACTTGAATCTGATCTCATCATTCGGCCATGTTGCATTATCGCTCATCAATCGCGCGGTCGAGAAACCCTTATTGCAGGCCAATTCTGAAAGATTTGTAGGGGCTTTCTGAGGATTCTTATTCCCCTTGTCCACGGAATTTCCGTGGACGGTTAATGTTCAACGTCTATATGCCGGCCATAATACTCATTCGCCCTCTTCAACGTGCTCTCAAGCTCGGGGTAGTAAGAAAAGGCTGCATTGATGTTCTCGGCAATCTCCTCATCACTGGTGAGATATTCGTGGGTTAGTGAATTTCGTAACAGTCGTAGTTCGAGCCAGCGATCGAGAGACGCCACTATGCCGTATTTCTCCATCCGTCGTAGCGAGTCGATCAGTGAGATGTCCTGGCTTGTATCTTCCAGACTGGCCATTGACAACGAGCGGAACAATTTCGATACCAGGAAGTCCTGTAGCTTTCCGAACCGGGCGAGATAGAGATCCAGGCGGTCGATCTGCCCGTCGCTCAAACCGCTGACCATTGCCGGCTGAAGGGGCAGGTCGAGTGCAGCCTGACGATAGGAACGCTCCAAGTGACTCAGCATTCGCTCGACGATTCGAAGATTCTCTTTCAAGATGGCGCCAGGGCCAAGATTCATAGCTTCACTCCGCCCTGCCTTATTATCTGATGGATCGTCTTCGGCGGCGTCCCGTGCGGTCTCAACAGGATATCGATCTTCTGCGCCCCCAACCGAGCCCACAGCCTGCGCATTATGCGGACCTTGAGCTGAAGCAGTTTCTCCCTGTGATCGGTCTCGATATAGAGGTCGATATCTCCGCCCTTGCGCGTATCATCGAGTCGCGATCCAAACAGGTAGACCGTCGCCGATGGGTCTTCAGAGCGGACCGCTTCCTGGATGGTTTCTATCTCTCCAGCAGTCAAACGCATATATGCTCCCTATCACGCCCAGATTACACCGTCTGTCTGCAACTTGAATGCGATCTCATCATTCGGCCATGTTGCCTCATTGCTCATTAATCCCGCGGTTTGAAAAAAGGGTAGTGAAAACAGATGCGACTGGCGCCTTTTATCTTATAGTGAAACGTCGGTGTTGCAAGACAATCGTCCTTTTATTGCTGTGTGCAATGCCGCCAGTACCGGGCGGCGCAGGAGATATTTGGCGGGAGTTCCTTAACCGAATGAGGTATTTTCAGTTTCCTGGTCCGCTTGGTGCGAAATCCGGGTTAGTACCCATTGGTATACTATCGTCCCGCACGGCCCCATCTTTACCGCCAACCGTGCCCGGGATGCTATGCCCGGGTCACCGGGCCGCATTGTATCGGGTTATCTATGCACGCATCGAGTACTCTACCGCCTTTTTGGCTAAGGGCGGCATGCAACCAAGGTTGAAAAATAAACGGAAACAGTAAGATATAAAATATAATTAAAGTCGATAGTTATACATAGCCTCCGCTGTGAGGTAGTTTGATGCAGCACAGCGAAGATGGTCCGGGGGAGCAGGGCGGTCGCCAATCGTAAGCAGGAAACAACACGCTGCGTCTAGCGAGCGATGCACGTTGGCCTTTTCTTTTCGGAGGATTTCTGGTTTACTCTAGCGCCGTTTATGGGCCTTAAGTATGCTCGCGATTGGCCGATAAAAATGCTTTCGTTCACATTCAAATCTCTCTTTTAGGATACCAAAGCGGAATGAACCTGTATAAGCGATCCTCAGGCCTTTTTTCTTTCAACGTTCCGATGGTCGTGGTTACCTGGGCGCTGCTAGCCCTTCCGGTTTTCGCGCAAGGTGAAGAGGATGTTTCCCCCGTTTCCGGTTATGCGGTTCAGCCCGGCGACATCCTGGAGATATCGGTATGGAAAGAAGAAGGCTTACAGCAGGAGGTGCTGGTAACACCGGATGGGCGCTTGTCGTTTCCGCTGGTGGGTAATATTGAGGCGCAGGGTCAGACCGTTCAGCAGCTAAGTCGACTGGTCGCGGAGAAGATCGGAAAATTTATTCCGGATCCGGCAGTTACGGTCAGTTTGAAGGAGAATCTTGGAAACCGTATTTATGTGATAGGCAAGGTCAACAGGCCTGGCGAGTTTCCGATAAACCGGTATGTGGACGTCATGCAGGCCCTGAGTATGGCGGGCGGGATGACGGCGTTCGCAGACCGGGACGACATCAGGATCCTGCGCCGTAACGGCATGACGCAGCAGGCAATCCCGTTCGATTACGATGAGGTGGAAGAGGGTGAGAATCTGGAGCAGAACATTATCCTCAAGGCGGGCGATGTCGTTGTCGTACCCTGATATCTGAGCGCTCTGAAATCAGATGCCCAGCATTAAGGTTTTGCACCGAGTGGATGCCGGATGCTCTGATCCGTGCGGCCCACCCATGTTTCATTATTCAACGAATCCTGCTCAATTCGTGCACCGGCCTCGTATCCGGCGTGAGGCGACTGGCATTGCATCTGCGCTTATCGGCGTCCTGTTGATTGCGGCGTCGGTGTGGCCCCATCCGTCAGGCGCCGGGCAATGGTATGACGAGCCGACCGTGAGCGTCAGGCTCGGATACGATGACAACGTGCGCTTTACGGAAAAGAACGAAGAGTCCTCGTTCAGTCAGAAGTTATCGGCAGGAACCGGGTTGGGCTACCGTACCGAGGTGACGGATGTCAAGGCGAAGGTGCGGCTCGACCTGATACGCTATTCCCAGGAATCGGATCTCGATACGGACGATCAGTACCTGGATCTCAATGCAAAACACAGATCAGGACTCAACCTGTTCGGGCTCGATGGGAAATTCATACGGGATACGAGCCGCACCAGCGAGTTGGAGACCACGGGCCGTGTACGGAAGAGCAAAAGGCGCCATTCGGGATTTCTGACACCAAGCTGGTTGCGAACCCTGGACGAGCGAAATTCCCTCCAATTGGCTTATACCTATAATAAAGTCATCTATGACGACTCGGATCAAACGGGCCTGCTCGACTACCGCTCTCACGCTGCGCGGGGATCGCTGTTTCACGTTCTGGATGAGTTGACCCAGTTGAGCGCCACCCTGACTTACACCCATTACAAAGTGCGGGATACGAACTCGAAAGCCAACGATTACGGGATTCAGGTCGGTGCCAGCCGTGCTTTCTCAGAGACCCTCGACGCCAGTCTGGCGGTAGGCGGGCGCGCCACGACTTCCGAGGCCCGCAACGAGTTCGGCAATAGGGTAAGTGACACCAACTATGGATTTCTGCTCAACGCGAGTCTGGAAAAGCGCTTCGAAAGGACCACGCTAAAGGGCAGGGCGTTGCGGGAGCTCCGGCCGACGGGGTCCGGCAGATTGATCGATTCCAGGTCGGTGGGCGTTGATCTGCGTCACCGGCTTTCGGAAAGGCTGACGTTTTTTCTCGATACAGTGGTTTTCCGTAACGAAACCAATAACAATAGTTTTAACCGGGATAACGACGAGCAGCGGACCTATCTCAGCGTCCAGCCGAGACTCCGGTGGCGCCTCACGCGCTGGTGGGACATCGTCGGTTCCTACCGTTACCGGTACCAAAAGTACGATGAGCGCAGCGACTCCGCGGACTCCAACGCCTTTTTCGTTTATGTGACCTACAATTGGCCGAGGGAGTCCGTCGCCAGATGGAGTGAACTCTAACCGGACGATTTTCGGCAAACGTAGGCTGGGGCAAGCCCCAGCCTTTATAGATATCTAGAAAAACCGGGTCAGAGAAGAATGGCACTTACTTAAGCCGTATCTGCCTTTCTAAGCAGCTTATTCGTCATTCCGGCGTAGGCCGGAATCCAGGGAAAGTACCACTGGCGATGGTTCTGGATCCCGGCCTGCGCCGGGATGACGGAGGTTTATCCATAAAGTAAGTGCCATTCCACACAGTCCCCTTCCACCCCCGCATATGCCCCCCTATCATAAGCGTGAGGGTCTATATCACTTCCC
>JAUXGQ010000278.1 GCA_030621975.1 Gammaproteobacteria bacterium
ATGTCGACGCGCAAATCTGACGCCCATCCGGTGCTTGCAATGGCAGGGGCGTTCGTGCTCGCTCCATTTTATTTCCTGTTATTGACGATTTTCGGGCTGTGGCCATGGCGGCTCGGATCACCGTTTTTCCTGGCCAGGCCGCTGCGAATACCGCGGGATGCCCAAAAAATATTTGTTCTCCGCCTGCTCACCCATCGCTTTATGCTGCGCGATGACCGCTTGCTGCGCAAAGATACCAGTTGGTTGCTGAGCCCCTATCGCATGAAGAGATGGCTGCGCTCACCGTGGTTTACCACGTTGCGCCCGTGCGCGAAATTCACCCGCAGCGAGATGGCCCGGACCGGCAGGTCCGGCAAGTCAGTGGCAGTGTCGATCTACTGCAATGCGCTGGTCGACAGCTATCGCTACGCCAACGGAACCATGCACCGGGACTGGTTCGACCGGGAAAGACGCGCTGACGGCGCGTTTCATTTGCCTAATGACTATCACATTCGGGTCTGTTGCTACCTGCTCAATCACAAGCTGAACCCTCAAATGCCGCTGTCGCAGCGTCACTACGACAAGGCTGAATTCCATCGGCTGTGCGAAACACACGGTCTGCCGACCGTTCCTGTGTACGCGGCCTTTGATAACGGCAAGCAAACATACCAGACAGCGGTGCCCGATGAGCCGTTGATCAGTAAACCTGTCGATATGGCGGAGGGCAACGGGGTGTTCACCCGATGGACTCCCCTCAGCGGCGGGGCAGGTGAGAATCCACAGTTTTGCGGGGAAGATGGTGAGCCCCGCACGATCGAGGGAGTCTTCGACGAACTCAAGACCCAGTCACTGCAGGGCCCATACCTGCTCCAGAGGAAAGTATTCAATCACGATGTGATCCGCACCCTGACCGGAACCGACACCTTGTGCAGCTTGCGGGTGCCTACCTGTCGCTTTCCCGATGGAAAAATCGTGGTCTTGCCTTTCGCCTTTGTCAGGATGCCGACAAACGATGCAGCCGTCGACAACATGTATTCGGGCTCTGTTGCCTATCCGGTTGCGCTGGATACGGGATGCCTGGAGACAGGCGGAAAATTCGGTACATTTGACCGGTTTACTGATCACCCAGCGACCGGTAACAGGGTCGTGGGCGTCAAACTTCCACACTTTCAGGAGAGTCTTGAGCTTTGCAAAAAAGCACATGCCACGGCATTTCCATCGTTTCCCACGGTGGGTTGGGACGTGGCAATCACAGCAGATGGCCCACTGCTGGTTGAGATGAACATCCAGTGGGTACGACCGGTTGGGTTACCTGATGAGGTGTTCAGCGGACAGACCGCTTACGTCGACTGCATCCTCGCTCACATCCAGCGTTACTGGCCCGAGCAGATGCCGCCCGCGGACCGGGGAAGTTTCCGCTAACGGTGCTTCTTCGTCGCTGGCCCGGCATACGGGGCCTCCAGATCACGCGTGTTGCGCCGGCGTGACCACGCGCCCTGAACTTCACGCATCAGTAATTTAGGCTGCTGGATCAGCCCGGCCAGCCAGAATCTGAGCCGGGTGGATACACTGGCGAGGTTTGATGAGGCGCCGTGCCGCTCGATCAGCAACTGGTGAATGGCGCGGGCGTAGTGCCGTCGGAATGATCGGAATTGCGTAGTCCACCACACGGCGACATTGCCCAGGTTGACTTCAATGACCTCGAAATCCCCTTGGGGATTGCGCATCAGGTCGATGCTGATGTGACCAAAACCCTGGTCCCGCGTGAAGTCACCAAATTTGCGCGCCGGCAGTAAAACCGACTCGGGCCAGTCAAAAAGTTCACGCCGGCCATAGGCGCCGAAGATTCCGTCCAGCCGGCCACCGTCCATCAGGGTCCGTGCCGGCGGGACCCGCGACATCCATCCCAGCAACACGTTGCGTCCGAACATCTCGAGTTTGTAGATATCGCCATCGTTTGGGTTGACCTCCGGGCAAAACAGATCCCTGGCCGGATCCCAATCGATTTCCGCTGCCCGTTCCCGGGAGAACAAGGCGACCGACGTCCCGCCCCAGGTGTCTGAGCGCTTGATCAGGATCAAATCGGTCTGCCACAGATCGAACAGCTGCTCCAGTTCCAGGTGGTCCCTGGCCAGGCTCCAGCGCATCACGGACATCCCGGCTGCGCTCAGCCACTCGAGCGTCTCGGGGCGGGATGGCATGTTCGTGCACGTTTTGCCGAAGCAGTCGAGCCGACTCCGCAGCTCAAACGGGAATTCACCATTTGCGATGAGCGCCGCGTACTCTTCATAGGGCAGCCGGGGTTGTTTTCGAACCCGGACACGCTCGACTTCGATGCCATACCTTCCGAGGTGAGTAGCGATATGGGCGATCAGCGGTTCCGAATCTCTCCGCGCGTGCCCGTCCGACATGATCAGGCGCATTCCGTTTCGACCCATTCGACGTTGGGGAACCGTTCGCGCATCGAGAACTCGTAGACGGCCTGGTTCTTCCAGTAGGAGTTGGGCCAAAACTTCACGTGCTTGCCGAGCAGGGCTGCGCCGATAGAGACGTGAAGCCGGTTGCTGTGCACCTCCTCAAACGTGTCGAGATAGCGCAGCATGTGGAACGACCCGGTGTGGCAGGCGTGGGGGCTCTTCGTTCCATGTGAAAATTCATTGGCCAGGTCAAGGTTGTCCGCAGGCAGGGGAACTGCAGTCTTCTCAACATCGGTGCGAAAGGCGTGGAGAATGCCTGCCGGCGCACCACCAGGTGCAAGTGCGGCGCGCCGGGAAGCCATCAGGCGCTCACCCCGACGAATTTTCCAGGGTGAAGGTATGGTCTTGATCAAGGAAGGTTTAAACAGCTTGTAGCCCAGTTTCCGTGCGTACAGGGAAAGCTGGGAGCTTGATGCAGGCCCGTTAGAGAGTGTCTTCTGAACGTCAAGAGAAAGCGCCATGTCATCTGCCAGGTGACAGTGCGCGGTACGCACTGCATTGCTGACGTGGCGATAGGAGACCATTTCACGGCAGATCAGGTCCACCTCGGGGCCAAGCTCTGCGAGTAGCTCATCGTTGCCGCGAATCGTGTGCGGGAGCAGGATCACGCGCCTGGCGCGCCCGCCAGCCCAGTGCAATATGTCCCTGGTGCCGTGGTACAGCGGCACGAGATTGCCGCCGCCCGCGCAAACCACCACGCGCCCCGATGGGTCGAATCGCTGGTAATTGATCAGGCATTCGTAGTCGAGACCCAGTCGGTCGAAAAGCTGGAAGGTGGCGTGGCCGATCAGGGCATCGCCGGCGTTGCCGGAATTGGGGATGAACAGAACAGGCTGCCGCTCGGCTTTCAGCTCTGCCAGGAAACCCTCCATGTCGAGGCGCTCGGTCTGTTTCACTAGAACCTCCGAGGTTCCCTTGTCAGTCTTGATTGTGCGCCTATAATATATCATGCGCGAGGCAGCAAATAGCGAGGGGCAGTTGCCTCAGGAAGCTGATTCCATCAGAAGAATTCTCTTCATTCCGGTTTCCGGGCCCACCGGAATCGGTGAATACCAGAGGTCGCTGTTCCTGGCCCAGTCCCTGCTCGCACGAAACCTGGGCTGGGATGTCCGCCTGGTCGTCGCTGAGACGGCGCCTTTCGTCGATGATGTGCCACTGCCGATTTTTCGCACCACGCGGTCTCCAACCAAGGTCCCGAACGAGGCCGACAAGATCCTCGAGGAATTCAGGCCCAACGTGGCCATCTTCGACTGTTCCGGAAGACAGAGCAGCCTGCGCCAGGCCAACCGTCTCGGTGCGCGCACAGTCTTTATCAGCCAGCACAGGCAGAAGCGCCGGAAGGGGTTTCGCATTCCCCGCTTGCGCTATACCGATGATCACTGGATTCTCCAACCGGGCTTCATCTATGGCGGCCTGACCGCTATTGAGAGATTCAAGCTGTATTTGTTGGGAAAACCCGAGCCAGTTTTTCTCGGACCGGTTTTTCCCGCGGCCGTATTACCCGCGTATGCTCCCGACCAACCGTTTTTTCTGTGCTGTCCGGGAGGCGGGGGTAATAAAATCAAGGGGCGCCAGAGTGGGGCGGTGTTTGCCGACGCAGCCCGGGATGTCGCGAAAGCGCTCGACATGCGGGGCGTGATGGTCACGGGCCGTAACTTCACGGGTGAGTTACCCGCGAGCGGGCAATTACAAGTGTATCGATCTCTGCCGGGCGACGAACTGGCCGGGCTCCTGTCTGCTGCGGAGTTTGCAATGGTTGGTGGCGGCG
>JAUXGQ010000521.1 GCA_030621975.1 Gammaproteobacteria bacterium
AGGAGGGCGCGGTACAGTTTGTTTGTTTTTCTGCAGAGCAACGTGATTTCCCCGTTTCCCAGGATTGCCGATAATAAGGAACAGTGCAAGTAATGGTTGCAAATATAACAATAAACGGTACCTTGGCGGTACTCCGGATGATGAGTTGTCTCGATAGTACGAAGCCGGGGATGCAATAATCCAGGGACGGATTTTTCAGAGGCTCCTTCAGATTGAATAATTATCATTTTCGCTCAATCCTTGCCTGTCGCCGCTGCTCATGAGAATGCGCTTCTGGGTTCATCGGAGTCAGATTGGGGCCAGTCAGGTAACGCTTACAGGCGGTGTGAAAACAACGATGCTCTCTATGGATCTGGCCAGATCTCTTCACTGCAGCGATAGGCTAAGCCTCGGTTGATTGTCTTGGCCCCGACAGACAATGTCCAAACCTAAGCGGGGCTCCCGCTCCCTGGTGCCCGATAGGTTCAGCCGGGATCGCAAACAGGTCCTGGCGTTCATCCGTCGCGGCCGGGATCTCGCCGAAGCGCTCGGCGCGTCTGCACTGCTCGGCGAGATCGAGCAGCTCGCGGCGAGCGCCGTCAAACCTTTCCTGTTCGTGGTCGTGGGCGAGGTCAAGTCCGGCAAGAGCAGTCTCATCAACGCCTTGCTCGAGGCCCCCGTGTGCGCCGTGGACAGCGCCCCCTGCACGGACCGCGTCCAGGAGATCAACTACGGCGAGGAGGAGCAGCGCATCGAGGTCTCCGAGCTCGAGGAGCGTCTGCATCTGCCCCATGCCATCCTGCGGCACATCGCCATTGTCGATACCCCCGGCACCAATTCCATCGTCCGCCGGCATCAGCACATAACCGAGAACTACATACCCCAGAGCGATCTGATCCTGTTCGTCTTCTTCGCGAAGAACCCGTATACGGGCAGCGCCTGGGAATTTCTGCGCCATATCAAGCACGACTGGCAGCGCAACACCCTGTTCGTCCTGCAGCAGGCCGACCTGCTGGAGAAAGAGGAACTGGAGCGAACCCTGTCACTGGTCAAACAGCAATTGGCCGAAGAAGGCATCGCCGAGCCCCAGGTCTTTTCAGCCTCGGTGCTGACCGGCGAAGGGGTGGATACTTTACGCGACTACCTGCGCACCGCGGTGGTCAAGGGACGGCAGTTCAACAAGAACATCTCGCTGACCCATAATCTTTTGCGCTTCCTGCATCGTCTGGACGGCGCATTGGAGGATCACGCCTGCCTGCTGCGGCATGACGAGGAACTGCTGGGTGAATTAAGGAAACTGGTCCTGGGGGCCGACACCGAAGCGCAGAAGGCGTACGACACCTTGGCGGAACTCGCCCGGGGTCACGCCGAAACGGCGCATTGCTGGCTGGACGCCCACTTCGGTGGTGCCCGGGTGCCGGTCAACAACGCCCCCACCGATGGGGACCTCGGCGTACCGCCTCGGCGATCGCCGCGAGAGCACCTGCGACAGGCCGGTCGTGCGCTCGCGGAGTCTTTTGCCGTCCGGGACGCCCTGTCCGGAGGCTGGGAAACGCCGCTGCGGGTCGCCGAGCGTTTCAACCAGCTCCAGGGCGAGTTCAATCGCTGTCTGTTTCGGGGCGAGCTGCGCAGTCTTGAGCTTGGGCGTCACCACAAGCAGCGGGCAGAGCAGTTACTCGATGCCATCGCCGCACAGCCCGCGTGCCTGAGTAAACCGCTTGAGGACCGGCTCGCCCGTCAGCGTCTCAAGACACTCCGGAAAGCCCGCCATGCGGTAGAGGCCATCGCCGAGCCGCACCGCGACGCCCCGGTTTCGCGGCCACCCTCGACAAGAACCCGCAGCCGCTGGTCGGTCGCCGAACACCTGGTGCAGATTGGGGCCAGCCTGGGTTCTTTGTTGTTCGGATACTACGTCACCGATCTGTTTAGCGCGCTGCTGTTTGGCCTGACGGGCTACCTGGGCGCTGGCTACGGATTGGCCGTACGGCACCGGGAAAGGGTCGGCAAACAGGCCAGGACAGCGCTCGCGCGGAGTCTTGCACAACTTGAGCAACGCCTGCATTCAACCCTCCTCGCCCAGCCCAACGGTATGCGACGGGCAATGAACGACACCCTGAACCTGTGGCAGGCCAACCTCCTGAAAAGGCGCGCAGACGTCCAGGATCTGCGCGGGTCGATCGGTGAACTGCGGCAGGCAGTCGAACACTATGAGTCGGCCGCCTGGCTCGACGCCGTACAAGGTGAAGACTGATGCCCTACCCTCGCGAAAGATGTTGGGTTACGGCGCTGTAAACGTAGGCTGGGGCTTGCCCCAGCTTTCCTGCGTAATCGTGTATGCAACGAAGAGCCGGGGCAAGCCCCAGCCTACATTCACCCGGCAAAGCTGAGGCGCTGACGCGCAAGTTCCGTATAGCTATTTTATTTAAATATCATCGAGTTGGTCGATTATTTTATTGTGTATTCCTAGTCGGATTGAAGTGAGCTTACGGACACTGGGTAGTGTACCATGTTATTTTAGTCCTAGTTGTCAGTTGAACCGTTGACCCACCATGCTGCGCATCACCAAGCACCTGTTTGACCGCAAGTTGGTCCCCAACGCCCTGAACCAGCAGAAAGACCGGCTGCTCGGCCTGATA
>JAUXGQ010000161.1 GCA_030621975.1 Gammaproteobacteria bacterium
AGGCGGCGAGGGTATTGGAGCTCAACCCCCGTTCCATCCACAAGGCATCTGCAAAGGCCTCGATTAAGGAATCATCCGCCGCGTCTCTCAAGTTCAATCCCCTCGTGTTCAAGCAGCCAGCGCTTGACGGCAAGCGGCCTGCCCCCTGTGCGCCCGGCGTAACCGCCTACGCCACCGGCCGCCACCACGCGGTGGCAGGGTACCACAATGGGACAGGGATTGGCCCTGCAGGCGTTGCCCACCGCCCGGGGGCTGGTATTCAATGCCTGCGCCAGCTGACCATAGGTCGTCGAGGTCCCTGCGGGAATTCTTTGCAGTTGCTCCCAGACGGTGCGCTGAAAATCCGTACCCTGCAGATCCAGCGGCAAGTCGAAGACCCAGGCAGGATCGGAAAAGTATCTCTGCAACTGCTCCCCGACACGGCGGGCGATGCCGTTGAGGTCGTGGACTGCCGAAGACCCTGCGGTCTGAAAACGTATTCCCGTCAGATACCGCGCAGCCGTCAGCAGAACCAGGGGGCCAAGGGGACTGGAAAGGCGGAAACTCTTTAGCGACCCCGCGCTTTCTTTTGCCCTGTTACCCGGATCCGGCGTCACTGTTCTTCCGGCAGCACAATCGTCGCCTTCTCCCCCAGCGCCACCCGCATTTCATTGATGGAGACCTCTATCGCATTCGGCGGGTCATCCATCCCCCCGCGGCAGGTCATCATGTACATACCCGGTTGCGCATCGGACTCAAGCTTCATGCGCACCGTGCGCATGACCATGGAGGGCCCTGAATCCATCCCCCCGCTGTCCGCGAGCAGCCACCGGCTGGCGTACTGCACGGGTCTGGAGCGGACGATCTCTTCGTCCCGACGCCGCACCTGGACGATGGTGTAGCTGCCGGGTTGGATCAGCTGAGGCATCTCATCCACCGTATACAACTCGAAGTTGCAACTCGGGAAGTATCTATCCAAGTCGCCATACGAGACCGTTTCGCCCCGCTGCAGAAATACCCGCGCCCAGCCGCCAGGTACGGTGAGCTTCTGATTGATCCTGACCACAGTCCCCACCGGCGGCATGTAGAAACGGGAGCTGGGATCTGGTTCTATGGTGATCATCTGGCCGCAGCCCACAAGACCAAGACCGATGGCGCATGTCCAAAGACAATTTTTCATGGGAAGCTGCCTCCTCTCTTCAGGAAGTTAGATTTCGCGTGTAGGTACCGATCCCAACCCAAGCCGGGATGAGATTCCATGTCAGGTCAAGCGTAGTATCCTGCCTCTCAATACGTCGCAGGGAAGCGAAGGGATCAATGCCGTCAGGGGCATTCTCTCGCTACCCGAAGTCTTCCACAAGTGCCTGCTTGAAAGAACCACCGACAACGGTGGTCAGCCCCGAATGGCACTTATTAAGGAATAAGTCTCCGTCATCCCGGCGCAGGCCGGGATCCAGAACCGTCGCCAGTGGTACTTTCCCTGGATTCCGGCCTGCGCCGGAATGACGAATAAGCTGCTTAGAAAGTCATGTACGGCTTAAGTAAGTGCCATTCGGGCCAGCACCCTTATAGGCGTCACGCGTCATGTCCACAGAAACCCAGACCATGAGTCAACCAGGCGCTAAACCCCGCAAGGGTTGGCGTCCCAGCCTTTCCACCAGCATCTTGATCGGCCTGGTATCGGGGATCGCCACGGGTATCTTTTTCGGCGAGCTCTGTGCTCCGCTGCAGGTCGTAGGGGACGGCTTCATCAAGCTGCTGCAGATGACCATCCTTCCCTACATCGTAGTTTCACTGATACTGGGCATTGGCAGTCTGGATGCGGGACAGGCCCGTAACATGGCCATCAAGGCAGGCAAGCTGCTGCTCCTGTTCTGGCTGATCTCCTACGTTTTCATACTCGGCATTCCCCTGGCCTTTCCCACCTGGCAATCGGCCTCGTTCTTCAGCGAGGCCATGATAGAGCCGACCCAGGAGGTCGATTTCCTGAGACTCTATATCCCGGCCAACCCCTTTTATTCTATGGCCAACACCATCGTGCCCGCCGTGGTCCTGTTCTGCATCCTGCTCGGGGTGGCCCTGATCGGCATGCAGGACAAGACCACCTTGCTGCAGACGCTGTCCACCCTCTCTCAGGCCCTGATCAGGGTCACGGATCTGGTGGTCAAGCTCACCCCCATCGGCGTGTTCGCCATCGCCGCGGCCGCCGCAGGGACCATGAGCGTCGCGGAGTTCGGCAAGCTGCAGGTCTATCTGCTGAGCTTCAACGCCGCGGTGCTGGTGCTGACCTTCTGGGTGCTGCCGATGCTGTTGACGGTGGCCACCCCGTTTCGTTACCGGGATGTGGTCGGCATGTCGCGGGCCGCCCTGATCACCGCGTTCGCTACCGGTAATCTGTTTGTCGTGCTGGCCGTGCTCATGGAGAACTGCAGGCAGCTGTTCAGGGAGTACGGGCTGGAAAAGGAGGAAACCGATTTTTATATCGGGATCCTCATCCCGGTATCGTTCAACTTTCCCAATATCGGCAAGCTGTTGATGCTGGTTTTCATACCCTTCGCCGGTTGGTATTCAGGCAACGAAATGGCGGGCAGCGATTACCCCACCTTTGTGATAGCCGGGCTGTTGAGCTTTTTCGGAGGCGTGGACGTGGCCATGCCCTTCATGCTCGATCTGATGCAGGTCCCGGTCGACCTGTATCAGTTGTATCTGGTCACCGGCGTGGTCAACGGCCGCTCCGCGACCCTGCTTGCCGCCATGAACCTCATCGTGTTCACCACCCTGGCAACCGCCATTCTCACCGGAACCTACCGGCTCAACAAGAAGCGTCTGCTCTCCTATGTCTCCATATCACTGGTACTCCTGATCGCTATGCTGGCGGGCCTGCGCCTGCATTTCCAATACAATATCGAGTATGAATATGCCGCGGATCGGGCGTTCGAGGAGATGCATCTCCTCGATCAGCCGGTAAAAAGCCGGGATGTTGTCTACTCGAAGGTAACCCCCGAACCGCCTGAGCCCGGCCAATCGGGGCTGGAGCGTATCCGTCAGCGCGGTTTTTTGAGGGTGGGTTACCTCCCTGATTCCCTGCCCTACGCCTACCGCAATAGAGAGGCCGCCATAGTAGGTTTCGACGCGGAGATGGCCCACGACCTGGCGCGCAATCTCGGTGTCGAGCTTGAGTTCGTGCGCTTGGACCGGAAGAATTATCTGAATCAGCTGCAGGCGGGCTACAGCGATATCCTGATGTCAGGGATCCCGGTTACACCGCGCGCCGCAGGGCGGGTTTCCTTCTCCCAGCCTCATTCGAATGAGACCATTGCCTTCATCGTCAAGGACCACCGGCGCGATGACTTCAGGACCTGGGAATTGATCAGGAACATGGAGAATCTCCGGGTGGGCCTGGTTATGGAACCCTTCGATGATCTCGATTATTACGCGAATGAGGTCCGCCAACATCTGAGCAACGCCAGCGTCCAGGCCCTGGGGTCACCCAGGGCCTTCTTCAGAGAGCACGCCGATTCCCTGGACGCCCTGATCTACACCGCCGAGGGGGGAGGCGCCTGGACGGTTCTCTATCCCGACTACACCGTGGTGATCCCAAAACCCACCCTGCTTACAGTTCCGCTCGCCTATCCAGTCGCCAACCAGAACAAAGACCTGCTTGACTTCGTCAATGCCTGGATCAGTCTCAAGAAGGGCGACGGTATGATAAAGCAGTTTTTCGACCACTGGATCCTGGGGCATGGCGCCACCGCCCGGGAGCCACGCTGGTCGGTGCTGCGCAATGTGCTGGGTTGGGGCAATTGATGGACAATTGGCATACCGATTTGACCTGACGAGTGTTTATCCCTCTCCAAAGGGCGAGGAGTTTACGAATCCCCTGTCGGGTTCCCTAAGCGATCACCGGCCTCACCCCCGTTTCACGCCAGGATCACGATCCCTGGTGAGAAATGGGGACTGGTAACGAGATGGTGGGGTTGGTCAGAACCTGTTCAGAAAGAACTGAATCGTGAAAGCGTTGACGATATCGATAAAAAAGGCGGCTACCAGCGGAACGATGATGAAGGCCAGATGGGAGGCGCCGTAGCGCGTAGTCACGGCCGTCATGTTCGCCATGGCGGTCGCCGTGGATCCCATGGTTATGCCCCCAAAACCCGAGCACACCACCGCTGCATCGTAGTCCCGGCCCATGATGCGGAAGATCACGAAGAGGGTCACGACCAACGCAATCAGAAACTGCGCCAGCATGATCGCCAGCAGGGGGCCGGCCAGCTCGATGATTACCCAGAGCTGCATGCTCATCAGCGACATGGCCAGAAATACGCCCAGGGAGACATCGGCGATCAATGACATGGCCGTGCTCCTGCTCGGCCAACCGAACTTGGGCAGTACCCTGGGAAGGGTGTTGGTGAGCAGAATACCCCCGAACAGACAGGTGACGAACAGCGGCAGCCTGAAACCGGCCTGTTCCAGGGCCTCGTTCAGCGCGAGCCCCACAATGGCGCTCAAGTGGATGGCCAGAATCGCGTTCAGGAAGGACTTGTAGTCCACCTTGCTGTGTTCCTGCTCCAAGGACACGCCAACGTCCGGCGCCTCCACCTTCTTGGGCTCGAGCTTGTGCTTGGCGATGAGGTACTTGGCGACGGGTCCGCCCATGAGGCTCGCAAGCACCAGCCCGAAGGTTGCGCTGGCGATGCCGATCTCCATGGCATTGGTGATGCCGTAATCCTGGGCAAAGGTCGGGGCCCAGGCAATGGCGGTTCCGTGACCGCCGATCAGGGAGACGGTACCGGCCAGCAACCCCTCAGGGCCGGTTGCACCGAAGAGTCCGGCAATCGAGAGTGCCGTGGCGTTCTGCACGAACATGTAGACGATGGTGGCGGTGAGCAGGATGGCCAGAGGACGCCCGCCTGCCAGCAGGTCGCTGAGCTTGGAGTTGATCCCGATGGTCGTGAAGAAATAGACCAGCAAAACGTCCCGTGCGGTGAGTTCGAAATCCATTTCAACCTCGGCGGCGAAATAGAGCACCGTAAACAGCAGCGAAAACAACAACCCGCCGGTGACCGGCTCGGGGATGTTGAAGTCTCTCAAGAATGGGATCTTGCGATTGAAGTACTTGCCGACGAAAAGCACGATTATGGCGATCGTCGCGGTGAAAAAGGGCTCTATGTGAAGCGTACCATCCACGAAGTCCACTGTTTTTGCTCCTGGTAATGAATGTTCAACAGCTCGATCGTCTTCGCCGATTGCCCCTCTGTGGGAAGGTACAGAATCGGCTGATGGCTGCGGGACGCAAATCATACCACCACCGCGCACGCCCAACGAATTAGAGCGGGGTCACTATGATTTGAGATGTACGGGTGGAAATGTAGGCTGGGGCTTGCCCCAGCTCTTTGTTTCGCGAGCCTACATTTGCCACGACAACCTCCGACGTAAGTATGGTGGACCCCGAAATTGGGACAGTGGTTTAAGATAGAGCCAATGACTCAGAGAGGGGAACAATGAAGAGGAAACGGTACACGGGTGAATTCAA
>JAUXGQ010000536.1 GCA_030621975.1 Gammaproteobacteria bacterium
CGGCGCCGCTCGACCGCCCGCCCAGCCTGGCGCGGGACCTGGACGGGGCGGAGGAGAGCGTCGCCATGGATGGGAAAGGACCGGTGGTGGCGCTTGCCTTCAAGGTTCAACTGTGGGATGGCCGCAGGCACGTGTTTGTGCGCATCTACCGAAATTCCCTGAAGCCGGGGGACAGGATAGTGATACCCGCCCGCGACGGGCGTCTGGTCCAGGAGCAGGTGGCGCGGGTGTTCGACGTGGATGCGGGCAAAAAGACCCGGGTCGTCGAGGCCCATGCGGGGCAGATTGTACTCCTGGCCGGTTTGCGGCGGGCGACGACCGGAGACACCCTGTGCAGTCCGGAGCATCCGTTGCTCCTCGAGTCCATCGAGGCGCGGGAACCCGTGCTGAGTCTGGCCGTGGAGGCGGCTTCCGGTGCGGACGCGGAAAAATTGCTCGATGTACTGGACAAGCTTCAGCAGGAAGATCCCACCCTGCGCCTGGAAGAGGATCGGGAAACGGGTCAGTTGCTGTTGCGGGGAATGGGGGAATTACACCTGCAGATCGTCTTCGAGCGACTGGAGCGGGAGTTCCATCTGCAGGTGCGCGCCGGGCGGCCCCTGGTCGCTTTGCGCGAGACGGTGGCGAAATCCGCTACCGCGGAGCATCTTTTGGAGCGGGTGCTGGGGCAGGACCACAAGGCAGGGGATGTCAGGGCGCGGGCCAGGGTCAGCGTCGAGCCCCTGGCACGCGGGGCCGGGACCGAGATCAGGGTCGAACCCGTCGTGAAGCCGGACGGAACCCTGCTGTCCGAATTGCAGAGGGAGGCCGTCGAGGCTGGCGCCAGAGATCTCCTGGGGGGCGGTCCCTTCCAGGGGGTTCCACTCCAGGACCTGTCCGTGCGCGTCGAGGAAATCGAACTCTTTGGGCAGGCATCGTCCCCGGAAGCGCTAAGGGCCGTTACCGCACAGGCGGTACGCCGGGCGATCACCCAGGCAGGGGGGGTGCTGCTGCACCCGGTAATGGCAATGGAGGTCAGCGTACCCAAGGAGAACCTCGGAGCCGTGCTGGGCGATCTGCAGGCCCGCCAGGCAGTGATTCACGATACCGACAGCCAGGACGCGACAGTGATCATCGACTGCGACGCGTCCCTGGACAGACTGCTCGGTTACACCACGGAGTTGCGCAGCATGACCCAGGGGCGCGGGCAATTCAGCATGATCTTCAAACGCTTCGACGTGGCCTGAATAATCAAGTGCCCACCACCAGTGGACGGTCAAGGTTCTTGAGCAGCGTGATAATGGAAAGTGCGGCCAGGTAGCTGGTTGATGGGTTATCCGGGCTTGGCAGATTCTGGGTCAAGATGGTCGTTTCCCCAAAGGCGCCGGCAATGTGGATCTCATGGGTATTGCGGGTAACGGCCGGGTCGGCCCAGAGTTGCACCGCCACTGGTCTTTCCGCCGCCAGGCTCAGGGCCACGGCGACATTGACGTTGCGCGGGTACTGTCTGATGCATTCCTCGGCGCTGCCCTCGAACAGCAGGGTCCTTTCCTGTGTCTGCAGTCCAAAAGCGGCGGGATGCTTGGTAGTGCGCAGTACGAGCCTGTCCAGCGCGGATACCTGCCCGATCTTGAGATTGTCGAGGCCAAACAGGGCGCCGCTGGGTATGCGGATCTTTCTCCCCAGTGAGCCTGCGAGTACCTCCAGGCGGTTTCGAAATCCCCTGTCCGCAAAGGCCCCGACGCTCAGCGCCACGAGATCCTTACCGCGCTGCAAAGCGGTCTCGCCGTATTGCAGGACTGCGCCAACGGAGGCGGCTTCCACCAGGATTTCGAATTCGTCCCGTATAAAGTTGTCGAAATCGTAATGCGCCCTGGCGTGCTCTAACAATCCCTTCATGGTATCCACTTTCGCAGACGCGGCATCGAAGAAAGACGTGATCTCGATGCCGATCTTGTGCCTGGCGATAATACCGCCGATATTGCCGCAGCCGAGTAAGCCGATCCTGACCATCGTTCCGGGTAATCCTAATGTAAACCTAACCGTATTTTGGCACACCGGCCAATATCTTGTCGTAACGGATCTGAGGTACAAGGACCTGCTAAAATTACTAATGGGGATCCACACGTTCAAAGGAGGCATGTCAGATGCAGATTCCGCTTGAGATCACATTTCACAGAATGGAGGCTTCCGACGCGGTAGAAGCGAGAATTCGCCATAAGGTGGCCGGTTTGGAAAGGGTCTACGATCGAATCATGGGCTGCCGGGTAATAGTAGACGCACCCCACGGCCATCACCACAAGGGAAAGCTGTATCAAGTGCGCATTTATCTTACCGTCCCCAGTGCGGAACTGGCGGTGAGCCGGGCGCACCATGAAGCACAGGCCCACGAAGACATCTATGTGGCGATTCGTGATGCTTTCGATGCCGCTCGGCGGCGTCTGGAGGATATTGCCAGACGTCATCGCGGAAATGTGAAGGTCCACGCAACCGAACCCCACGGGAGGATTGAGATGCTGGTGC
>JAUXGQ010000198.1 GCA_030621975.1 Gammaproteobacteria bacterium
AAAGAACTTTGATATTGTCCGTAGTGGACTTACGCGCCTACGTATTGGACGGTGACAAAGAGCCGAACTTCGTAGGACTGCAGAGAGGGGGGTTCGGCAACCCGTTCGATGTCACCACGATGTCCGGAAGACCTATGACCGAAGACATGTCTATCTCCATTACCGACAGCCTGGAGGATGTGGGCTACCGTGTGGTCGATGCCCAGGGTGAGTCGAATATCGATAACCTGACCCGCATCGCCGCCGATGAAGATGGCTCCAGGATCGTGCTACTCCAGGTCCACGACTGGAAATCGGATATCTACATGAGTACGACCCTGCATTGTGACATGCGGCTGCAAGTCTTGGACGGTGACGGAGAAATGCTTGCCGAGAACCAAATGAGATTCGTGCAGGCGATTGGTGGGGCACATATGGGCGCCGAAAAAAACTCCCAGACCGTATCTGACGAATTTGCCAGACGAATGGGGTATTTGTTTAACAAGAAGGAGGTGCGCAGCGCTCTCGAATAGATGAGGCACCCGCGTTAATCAGTTCCTTTCATATGTCAACGGGAAAGGAGATGGCGCTGCCCGCCTTGATTTTTTCAGTGGGTACGAAGGGGCGCGGTGTCGGTGCCCTTTTTTTCGGATCCTTTGTTTGTTCGACCGGTGCAGGGTTCTTGGGCCCCTCGGCGGACGGGCGGGCATCGTCCGGCTGTGCGGCCTGGGCCCCGCAGGCCAGCCCCAGGAGCAGGTAAAGCGCGCGCCCCAGGTGACGGTAAAGCAGTGGATACCCGGGCCCGTCCGTGACCGCCGTTCGGGTCCGGCGGCAATCTGGTTTGCGGGCTGTGCTCACCCTGCGCCTGTCCTTTGGGTTATACCGATAACTCATGTTACTACTGCGTCCCGCTGCATGCCTCATTGCGCGAAACGCGCGATCCGGAAACCAAGGTCGTTGCGGGGTTTGTCCCCGTAATCCCGGAAACTCAGCCTCAGTTCGGTGATGCTGGCATCCCGCCAGCTCGATCCCCGGATCACATGATGACGCCCGTCTTCGGGGCCCAGGGGGTCTTTAACCGGGGTGCTCGTTACGCCGGGATAGATAGAATAGTAGTCCAGACACCATTCGGCCGCATTTCCATCCATATCATACAGCCCGATGGGGTTGGGATCGAAGCTCCCCGCCGGTGCGCTCAGCGCGTGGCCGTCGGTGTAACCCTCGATAACCACCGGTAGCTGGGTCCGGGCGCTCTCGTCCGCATAGTTGCCCTGTACCCGGGTGGGCGGGAAACGGCGCTCGCCCCAGGGATACTGAGCCGCTTTGCTGCGGCCCGCGTAACGGGCGGCGTAGGCCCATTCAGCCTCGGTGGGCAGCCGGTAACCGGTGCCTACCGGTCGCACCAGCCGCATGCGGCCATTGCGCTCCTCATAGGCCGGTGGCAGGCTGTCCTGGGTGCTCAGCCAGTTGAGGTAGCGCGCGGTATCGTCCCAGTTCACATTGACGGCCGGCTGGCTGTCCCGGTTCAGATTGAGGCCGCTTTGCGCCCTGGTGCCATGGGTGCCGCGGAAGCGGCGAAACTCGCCGTTGGTGACCTCACGGGTGGCTATGAAATAGGGTCGGGTGAGCAGGATCTGCCTCAGGTTCTCGTTTGACCGCCGGCCCGGTTCACGCCTTGACGCGCCCAGGGTGACGGGGCCCCGCGGCTGTATGCGTTTGAGGCGCTGGCCGGCGGCGGTGGTCAGGACGTCGGCCTTTGGGTTCCGGGTCGCCTTACCGCCACTGGCCGGCTTCAACACGACCTCGACGTTTTGACTGATGCCGCTGCGTGGGGTGACGGTGGCGCGATACGGGACATAGCCTTTCTTGCGCAGCTCGATCCGGTGGGGGCGGGTGGACAGGCGCAGACGCGTTACCGCCGGGCCTTTGCGCTTGCCGTCCACCAGCAGTTCCGCGTCAGCGGGCCGGACGGACAGGAAAACGGTGCCGTATTCCTGTTTCAGCTCCAGGCTGAGTTCCCGGTCCTCACCCGGGCGCAGCTCGATGTTCTTTCGTTGCGGTGCAAACCCCGTCTTGGTGATGCGGACACTGTGAGTCTGGCGCGGTGACAGCTGCAGTTGCAGGGGGGTGCGTCCCTGATATTGGTCGTCCACCGTGACCATCCCGCCCGCGGGCCGGGTGACAAGACGCAGGGTCCCATCCAGCTCTTCCAGTCGAATAAGCGGGAGGGTTCGGGGCTCGCCGGCTGCAATCTGTATGCTGACGGAGTGGATCTTGTAGCCGGGTTTGCGCAGTTTCAGTCTGTGTTCGCCGGCATCGAGCTGGGTGGTCAGCGGCGTCTGGCCCAGGCTGCGATCGGCTTCCATCACGTCGGCCCCGGCGGGATCGGATTGCAAGGTGACCGGCGCCCAGTTCGGCGCCAGCACCAGGTTCAGGGTTTGGGTTTGTCCCATGCCGATGATCTCCAGCTCCTGCTCCGCCGGCAGGTGATGGGGCGCCTCCAGGCGGATGCGGTGTCGGCCGGGGGCAAGCTCCAGGTCCTGAAGCGGGGTCGCACCGGCCGCGCTGCCGTCTACGAACAGCTGCGCCCCGGCGGGGGTCGAGGTCAGACTTAATCGACCGGGCGCCTTCTCCAGGCGGAACTGGTGAATCCGATCCTGACCGAACGCGACATCGATGGATGCGGCCAACCCCAGGTAGCCGGGCCGTGAGGCGTGCAGGGTGTAGCGCCCCGGCAGGGCGAGGGCCCGATTTTCGAGCAGGAGCGCAGGGGGGAAGCCCCGGAGGGTAAGTTCCTCGGGTTCCGGTTCGATCTCCAGCGTGAGGGTAGACGAGAAGATTACGAAGGCCGCAGCCAGTACCAGGACGAGAAAGGCCGACAGCAGAAGCCATCGGAAACCATGACGGGTGCCTGGTGCAGGCCTGGGCCTCCCCGGGGTTTGGGACGCCGGTATGGGCGGCGGCGAGGCAGGGGGGGTAAGCGGCCGGGGGCCGGCGGAATCCGGATCGTCCTCGGCGATGGTGATGCTGATCTGATCTCCCTTGATCTGCCAGAGCACCCGCCATGCACCGATTTGCAGCTGATCACCGGATTTGAGCCAGGCCGACGCGCTCAGCCGCTGGTGATTGTGCCAAAGGGGGGTTGCCCCGTCGGCCGGCTGGACGAAGGCATGGCCCTGTTCCTGGCCGATGAAGGCAACGGGGTCGTCCTCGCCGGGGATGCGGATGGCGGCTTGCGGTCCGCCGCCGATGGTCAGGGGGTAGTCTTCCGTTTGAAGGCGGCTTTCGCCCTGGGGGCTCCTGATGAGGGTGATGCGGCTCAAATCCGTTCCTCGCAGCGAATGACGAGGTCGGTCGCCGGCTGATTCGTGTCGACTCGGAAGACCTTGCGCACATCGCGGTAGCCGTCTCTGGAACCGACCGCGGTGTAGGTCCCCGGTCGCAGTCTGAGTTCCCGCTGCTCGAAGCGGCCGAAGCGGCCAACCTGGTAGATGACCACGTCGGTGGCGTTGTCCGAGCGGATGCGTATCGGCACCGGTGTCTGCGCCCAGGCGATCAGATCTGCCAGTTTGCCCCGCGCGGCGCGAAGTTTCGGGCCGGCATCCGCGACCGTGTTGGCGGTCTCCAGCAGCGCCTGGGCATTGGTCAGCGCCTGGGAGGCCTGCAGGCGCTGGGGCTGGCTGAGATAATGGTCCATCTTGCGCACCAGTTCCAGGCGCGCTTCGGCGAGTTCCAGACCGCTTTCGGCGAAGGTTGCGGCGGCGTCCAGCTTCAGGGCCTGGCGGTGGAGGCGGGCGGCTGTCTGCCAGTCTTCATCGGCCTCTGCCGCATGGGCACGTTTGCGCAGTGCGCGCAGACGGGCGTTCCGGCGGGCAGTGGCGAATTGCGCGGACACCTCCTGGAGTTCCGGCGCCTGGGGGTCGAGGGCGCGGGCGCGCGCCAGCGCCTGCTCCGCCCTGGTGAACGACCCCTCATCGAGGGCGTTGAGGGCCTCGCTCATGGCGGCCCGGAAATCCTTTTTCCGGAGCCGGGCGGTGACCCGTTCGAGTCCGGCCTGCGCCGGCTGGTAAAGCCCATCCAACGCCACCGCCTTTGCAAAAGCCTCCCGCGCATCCTCCCACCGCGCCTTCAGCTCCATCGCGTCGGCCTGGCGGGTGAGCAGCGCAACCTGCTCTATGGTGCCGGCGCGCTCGAGGCCACGCCGGGCGCCCTCATCATCGGGCCGCAGCGCCAGGGCGATGTGAAACTGCGCTGTGGCCTCGGCGCCGTGCGCCGACTCCAGGGCACTCATGCCGGCCGCTGAGGCGGTGTCGAAGCGTCTGTCTCTGGAGCGGTCGAGTTGGTCGAAGCCCCCCAGTACTTTTTGATAGAGATCGATGGCGGATTCGAGGCGGCCGGCGTCCAGAGCCTGGTCCGCGCTGCCCGTCAGATCGAGAAGCTGGCGGTAGTCGCCGGCGCCCCAGATCGCGACGTTGTCGGTTTCCAGCTCGGCTCTGCGATGCAGCACGTCGGCCAGTGCAGCCTTCGCCTGCTCGCGTTGGCTGTCATCGCCGACCGGCTCTACCGGTGCGGGTCGAGGCGGTGGTGGTCGGGCAGTCTCCTTTTCCTGCTCGACCAACGCCGGCAGCACCACTATCACCGCCAGTCCGAGCAGCAACATGACGGCCAGACCCAGCCCCAGCCACAGTGGGCGACCAGGCGGTGTGCCGGCGGCGCTTCCGCGGTCCGCGCCGGGTGGGGTGAGTCTGGGTGTATCGGTCATGGTGCGTGGTTCGAGTGTACCTTGTCGGGTTAACTCAAGGCATGTTCCGCAACCGGTAGGAGCCCGCTTGCGGGCGAACTCGCGGCGCGTACCGGCCCCTTCGCCGGCAAGCCGGCTCCTACAGGCTTTGGTTTTCCGTTATGACATAGGTAGATTCAGTCTAGGAGCCTGTCCGAGAATGGATGACCTACTGCGCGAACGTGGATGCCGGCCGGATTTCGCGCTCGAATTCGTTAAATATGGCCAATATTCGCCTCTTTCGAG
>JAUXGQ010000013.1 GCA_030621975.1 Gammaproteobacteria bacterium
GTCCCGCCCCTTCGTAGATCTTCATCAACGCCCCGGTGACGGTGATACGACCCTCGGGAAACAGTACCACTTTGTCATTATTGTTCTTGATGGACTTTATGAGGCCGCGGGTGGACAGGGGGTTAGCGGGGTCCAGCGGAAAGGTTTTGGTCAGGGAGAGAAAGAATTTGATCAGCTTGGTGCGCGCGACATAGGTATTTATGGCGAAGGTGAGATCATCCGGGACATAGGCGGCGACCAGCAAGGGATCCAGGTAGGATTGATGGTTGGCCACGACGAGCACCTTGTCACCGGCCTGGTGAAAGTGCTTGAGCCCCTCCACCTGGACCCCGTACAGTATTTCCAACAGCCAGGCGACGAAGGCCTTGACCAGCGCCCCCGGGAGCAGACGGGTAATGTAGATGGCGACCCCGCCGTTGAGCAGGGCAATGGTCAGGAATACCTCCGGGATCGTGAACCCAAGCTCCAGCATGGCCGCCGTGCCCAGGGCGGAGACCACCATGAACAAGGCGTTGAGGATATTGTTGGCGGCGATGTTGCGGGAGCGGCGCGCGTCTTCACTGCGCTCCTGGACGATGGCATAAAGGGGGACGATGTACAGGCCGCCGGAGATGGCGATAAGCAGGATGTCTACGGCGATACGCCACCCGGCGAACCCACTCAGAAACTGGCCGACGCCGATCAGTTCTCCACCGCTGGCGCCACCCTGCTGACTGGCGAAGAACAGGTCCACGGAGAACAGGGTGATGCCCAGCGCACCCAGGGGTACGTAGGTGGCGTGGATCTCCCCTTTGAGCATGCGGTTGCAGAACAGGGAACCGAGGCCGATGCCGAGGGAAAACACGATAAGCAAAAAGGTGACCAGGTCTTCGCTGCCTCCCAGCACGTCCTTGCCAAAGGTGGGAAACTGGGCGAGAAAGGTGGCGCCCACCAGCCAGAACCAGGAGATAGCCAGGATCGAGAGAAAGACGTCGCGGTGATCGGCGGATGCCTTGACGATTTTCCAGGTCTCAGTGACGAAGTTGAGATTGACTGTGAGATCCGGGTCGGCGGGTGCCGTCGCCGGGATATAGCGGCTGACATACCAGCCGGCCAGCGCAGCGACGATGATGACCACAGAGATGACGTGGACCCCATAGCTGGTCAGTATCAGGATACCGCCGACGACGGTGCCCAGCAGGATGGCCAGAAACGTGGCCGCCTCGATCAGGGCGTTTCCGCTGATCAACTCGTCGTCTTCCAGATGGTCCGGAAGGATGGAATACTTGAGGGGTCCGAAGAAAGTGGACTGGGTGCCCATGAGAAACAGCATCAACATCAGGAAGCCCGCGCTCTGTATATAAAACCCGATCGCCGCGAGCAGCATCAGGACCAGTTCGGTCAGCTTGAAGATCCGAATCAGGAATGCCTTGTCGTGTTTGTCGGCCAGTTGCCCGGCGGTGGCGGAAAACAGAAAGAAGGGCAGGATGAAAATTCCCGCGGCCGCCGTCACCATCAACTGGGCGTTCAGCCCCGCCTGGGCGGCCAGCGTATAGGTGATCAGAATCACCAGGGCGTTCTTGAATACGTTGTCGTTGAAGGCGCCCAGGGCCTGGGTGATGAACAAGGGCAGAAAGCGGCGGGTGCCTAGCAGGCTGAATTGACTGTGTAACATTAGGACATGCCCTTTTAATGCGATCGCAAAGCGAACAAAAAATCCCTGGAAGATCGTATATCACGAAGAAAGGCTGGTTGCGACGTAGCGCGTGTCCTGCCAGGATAGACCAGTAAGCTGATCTTTTGAATGCTACATTTGTATATTAATGCGACTCTAGCACATTTGCCAAACCCGATCTGCAGGAGCCCGCTTGCGGGGGAACCAGCAGCGCGCAGCGGCTAAATTCGCCCGCAAGCGGGCTCCTACGGTGCGAATTACAAGCCGTGCGCCAGCATTCAGACAAGCGTAGCGAGTTGCAAGCGGGGATGGTGCGAAACAGTTGTGAATTAACGGGATTTAAGTGTTAGAATTTTTCCGATCCCACCCTAAGCTGTACGGGTATAGTACTTGCTTATATTCTGTCAGACATAATAACAGGGAGAACCAAAGGTGCAAATCACCGGAATGTTGTGGGGAGCCAAGCTCCTCGATTATGTGGACTATCCCACCTCGGAGGTACTTGGTCCGGAAGCGACGGGGGCACAGGTCAAAGACCTGATCGACCGCTACGGAAGCGTGCTTATAAAGCCGGTATTCAAGGGCGGGGTCGGGAAAAAAGGTAAGGCCGGTCTCATCGGTTTTGCGAGCGACGTAGAGACGGCGATGCGGGAGAAGGAGCGTCTGTACTTCGTCGAGCATCATTTTGCCAATGTCCACGCCAAGGCCGAAGGGGTCACCTTCGAGAGTGCGATTCCCGCGGAACACGAGATCTACGTGTCGATTACGGACAGTACCCGCTTCCGCGCCCCCACCTTGACGATCACCCATCACGGGGGAGTGGATATCGAAACGCTGTCAGCGGATCAGGTCGCGACCATACCCTTTGACCCTTTGACGGGATTCAAGGGTTTCATCGTCGCCAATGCCCTCGACCGCATCAATGCGCCCAAGGAGATTATCAGCCCGCTTGTGCAAAATCTGCCCAAGCTCTGGGATCTGTTCAACAATTATGGCATGACTATGCTGGAGCTGAATCCCATCCGCATGATGCGTACCAAAGGCGGACGGTTAATTCCCGTGGCCTGCGACTTCAAAGGCTCCTTCGATACCGATGACTCCCACTGGAAGCGTTTACAGCTGCCGACAAGCCTGGACTCTTCCAACTATTCGGAGTTCGAACTCGAGATCAATGCGCTGCGTACCTATCAGGGACAGTCGGATGTGTTCGTGACCAACCCGGCGGGTACGGTTACGGCGATGACTTTCGGCGGCGGGGCCAATGCCCTGGTTACTGAAATGCTTGGTGATGCCGGCACGATTTCGTCGGATTTCGGTGGCAATCCGCCTTACGCAAAGATGTACGACATCAGCCGCATCGTATACAAACACTGGCTGGCCCAAAGCAATGTCCTGTTCATTATCGGGGGCAAGGCCAACAATACGGACATCTATACCACGTTTCGTGCTATGGGCGACGCCCTGCGTGACTATTTCAACACCCACGGACCCATGCCGTTATTCGTGGTGGTGGGGCGCGGCGGCCCCAATCTGGTTCGCGGCATGGGTTATCTCAAGGACGTGCTGGATGCCCTGGGGGTTCCCTACCGCATGTTCGGCCACGATTCCTCCATTAGCGGCGTCGTCAATTACGCCCAGGCGATAGACGCCTGGATGAGCGCAGGTGGCAAGGACGTGGTTGCGCGGCGGATGGGTATAGAGCCAGAGCAGAAACTGGCCGTCAGCTGATTGCGACCGCCTGCGGAACGTCCGCTTCAGTATGTTCCGCGGGGCCAATGTCCGAAGCTACCGTTTTTTTAAAAAAATCTGAAACAGAGGTTCGCATGTCCATACCAGTGACGCATCACCGTGATCTCTCCCGGTCCGGGGGGATCTCCGCATTCAAATACTACTACGTCGGGATCAATTCCCTGTCCGAACTGGCGACGAGGGATGACCGGGTCTGTGTCCTCAACATCCTGGGCAACGAAAGCCGCGGCGTCACGCCCACCAGCCATGTCTATTCCGGTGGCAACGTGGTCTGTGGCACCATGCCCGGCAGATCGGGTTCGGCGCTCAAGACCGAGATCGGAGATATCCCGGTCTACGGCACCGTCGTGGAGGCCCTGGATGCCGGTCACCGCTTCAATGTGGCGGTGGTCTACGTGCCGCCGACGGGGGTGAAGGACGCCGTGATCGAGGCGGTGCGGGTCAATCCCGAGCTGACCAAGGTGGTCATACTCACCGAGAAGGTGCCGCTGAGCGACGCCCGGGTCATCCGTCAGTACTGCCAGCAACAGCGGGTTGACGTGTTCGGCGGGAACTGTCTGGGGATCGCCGACGCCCATAACCACGTGCGCATCGGCGGGGCCCTGGGTGGCAGTCACCCCGAAGAATCGCTGGTGCCGGGATCGGTGGCTATCTACTCGAACTCCGGTAATTTCACCACCACTATGGCCGTCTATCTACTGACAGCGGGTTGGGGTACCACCGTTTCCCTGTCCTCGGGAAAGGACGTCTATATCCATTTCGCGGCCTCGGAGTTCACCCACGCCTTTCACAACGACGCGCGCTCCAGAGCCGCCGTGATGTACATCGAGCCCGGCGGCTACTACGAACAGGACCTGGAGTTCCACAAGCCGGTGGTGGCCTGTGTGGTAGGCCGCTGGAAGGACAAGCTGACCAAGGCCTGCGGGCACGCGGGCGCCATGGCCGGGAGCGGTGACAACGCGGCGGCCAAGGAAAAATGGTTCATGGAAAAATTCGGCGTCGACGACATCTTCACCGCCGAGAACCCGGTCTGCACCGCCAGAGGGGCGGTGGTCACGAATATCGCAGACATCCCCGCGGCGGTGACCGCGGTTATGAAACTCAACGGTGCCGTACCGGACTTAAAACCCATTGGCGATCTTGACTTGAAGTGCTGGGTCGCTGACCAACTGGAGCTGGAATTACCGGCGGAACTCGATCCGAAGGTGGTGGAGGCCATTTCGCCCTACGGCGAGCAGCTCGAGGCGGTCAACAATCAGGTGGGCGTCGTTTTCCCACGCCAGAGCATGAAAGACGCCTCCGGCGCTTCCATGATGGACCCCAAGACCCAGGTGAGTCGCTTATACGGCGTGAGCGTGCTGGACGCTGCGACCCGTCCCTATGAGGACAACCTGGTGATGTCCCTGATCCAGGAGTACCCGGATGACAATGGGCGTGCCCTGGCCAATATCGCTTTGAATGCCTTCGTCAATCTGCATGGCACCCCCATGTTGAGCGCGGCCTATGCGGCCCGGCAGGCCGGAAACAGCCCAAATACCATGCTCTGTCCGGCGCTCGGCATCATAGGTCCGGGTATGGTGGACCGTTCTCGGGATGCCGTCCGAGCGCTAGTGGACCTGTTTAGGCTCTCGGGCCTGTCCGATCCGGCCGATGTGGCCGACGATCTGAACGCCCAGGTCGAGAAGGCGGCCGCTGGTGAAGCCCTGGATTTGCTGATCAGCGAGGAACCGGACCCCCTCGGTGAGGCCATGGTCGCCGGGCTGACGGCGCGCAACGCCACCTCGGTATTCGTGCGCTTCCTGGAGGACCTTGCGGGGGAGACCGGCGGACATGTACGCGCGGACGCGATGCTGGCGGCCATCTGTTGCCATCTCGCCTGGACACCTTTGATGCACAAGCGCTTGTCGGTCATGACGCTGGTCAATATGCCCTGGCATTTTCGGATCTTCTGCACGCTGGTTGGGGGGGCGGTGCGTATAGAGCGGCAGACTGAAACGGCGTTCGGAGGCGTCGAAGTTCAAGAATTGATCAACGACTGGAGTTTCACCGAAACGGCTTATCTGGCGCTGTTGGCCAGCCGTCCGAGTCAAGAAGAGCTGTTTCCTTTCATGGTCCTGCTGGGGCTGACCGCCACCAATGGGCCCGGCACGATTTCCGCCCAGGGCGCCAAGGGCGCGGTCAGCGCGGACGGACCCGAGGCCCCGGAACGGGTGCAGATCAACAAGGCCTACCTGGGGTTTCTTACCCATTCCGGCTATGCCCATGGCGGGAATGGTTTCGAGGCTATGCGGTTTCTCATCAGTCGCTTCGGGGATCTGGGGCTGAAGGACCCCGGTGACCCGAACCACGGCCTGGATCTGGCGCAGCTGGCCTCGGATTACGCCAAGGAGTACAAGGTCTACAAGACCAACGCCAAAGCAGCCGGCAATCTTTCCTATGAAAAGATCCCCTGCGTCAATCACCCCGTGTTCAAAGGCAAGGATGTTAATTACGATCCGCGTGAGGTTTACGTTTACGATCTGTTCGAGAAACGCGGTAGCTATAACATATTTCACGAGTTCTATCACGAGCTCGTAAAAGCCCTCGCGAGTTATGGCGTCAGCAGCAACGTCTACTGCGTCAACGTGGATGCGGTGATCGCCGTGATCCTGTTGAAGATGTTGTGGAAACCCTTCGTAGACGGTGAGATCGATGACCGCTTTCTGGAGTACGGTGCCTTTACGACCTTCGTGTATGGTCGTGTCGTAGGGGAGGCGGCGGAGATCGAGGACCACACGAACCGGGGTCGCAACATGGACACCCGCACCCCGGCAAGCAAGTGCAAGTACGTGAACTGAGTCGACTACCACACCCGTGACAAAAGAAGGCCGGCATTGTGCCGGCCTTCGTTCTTGCTATACTCTGAGGCTAATCCTACTTTGTTATACATCTGATTCAAAGCTCGTTCTTTACTCCGTAGGAGCCTGCTTGCGGGCGAACTGATACCGGGTAACGACCGTCTTCGCCGGCAAGCCGGCTCCTACAGTGTGGCTTGTAATAAAATGACAAGGCAGCACTAAGACACGGCGGCGTTTTGAGAGGGTGTCTCGTGCGACGTTTTTTCCTGCTCTTTTTTCAAAGCGAGTACCACACGGCCATACTCGGCCTCCAGGCCGGGGATCAAGGCCGCGGCTTCCGCCGTCTTTCCCGCGCGTCCCAGCTCCTCCAGTTCCTTGCACAGGGCTGACAGCCGTAATGCCCCCACGTTGGCACTGGCCGACTTGAGGCCGTGGGCTGACTCGCGCAGGACGGTGTCGTCGCCGCGCTGCACCGCGTCGCACAGGGACTTCAGTATCCCGGAGGAACTCTCCAGGTAAAGGCGGATGAGTCTACCCAGAATGTTCTCTGCGCCGGGGCGCTGCAGCGACCGCACATTGTCCAGCGCCGCTCTGTCGAGGGCGATTTCTTCCTCGCCGGATGAGTCTTGCGCCGCCGTTGCCTGGGTTCCCGGTGCCGAAGACGCCGCGCGTTCAAGGAGCCCTTGCGGCAGCCACTTCGCCAGCACGGACTTCAACCGCTCCTGGGTGAACGGCTTGCCAAGGTAGTCGTCCATCCCGGCCGCCCGGCACTGTTCCCGAACATCGGCTTGTACGTTCGCGGTCAGGGCGATGATGGGAACTGGTCGGGTCCCTGCTTCCCCCTGTTCTCGTCGGCGGATCTCCGCGCTGGCGGCAAAGCCGTCCATCAGCGGCATGTGGAGATCCATCAACACCAGATCGTAGCTTCCCTCGGAGGTCGCCTGCACCGCCTCCTCGCCGTTTTCCACCAACCGGGTCTGACAGCCCAGTACTTCCAACATGCCCCGGGCCACTTCCTGGTTAACGGTATTGTCTTCGACCAGCAGGACGCTTCGGTTGAACTGCGGTTGGGATTCGGGCTGAATGGCTACGCTGTCACGATTTGTGCAGAAAAAGGCCTCGGTGGGGGTGTTTGCTATCAGTTTCTCGATGGTATCGCGGACGTCTCGCAGGCGGACGGGCTTGATCAGGCACGCCTCGATGCCGGCTTCGGACCAGATCTGGGTTTCGCTGCGCTCCACGTTCGCCGTACACATGATGAGCCGGGTGCTGGCGATCTCGCTGGCCGCCTTGATCTTGCGGGCGAGGGTAAAGCCGTCCATTCCCGGCATCATCAGGTCTAATATAGCCAGATCATAGGGGTTCCCCTCGGCAGCCGCGGCGTAAAGCCGGTCCAGCGCTGATTCACCACTGAGGGTACTGTCGGCTCGACATCCCCACTCCGACAGCTTGCGTTCAAACAGGGCGCAGATGACGTCGCTGTCGTCCACGACCAGGACGCGAAGACCCTGCAGGTCGCTGAGGGCATCTTCCACAGACGCGGCGTCCTCAAGTTGTTTCACGAACTGGGTAGTAAACCAAAAGGTGGAACCTGCGCCTGGAACGCTCTCTACGCCAATCTGCCCATCCATTAGTTCCACTAGCTGCTTCGAGATAGCCAGCCCGAGGCCCGTCCCACCGAACTTGCGTGTCGTTGATGCGTCCGCCTGGGTGAAGGCGTCGAAGATGCCCGCCTGCACCTCTTTCGCAATGCCGACCCCCGTATCGTGCACGTCGAATCGAAGTCGTGCACTGCGCGCGTGCTCCTGGAGCACGGCGATACTGATAATAACCTCCCCCTCTTCGGTGAACTTGATGGCGTTGCCGACCAGATTAACCAGCACCTGGCGCAGACGCGGCGCATCGCCAATGACGCCATGGGGGAGACCTTCCGGGAGGTCGCAAACCAGTTCCAGGCCCTTCCTGCGGGCGCTCTCGGATACGATTTGGGTAACGTCTTCGACGACTTCGTGTAGATCGAAGGGTGCGCACTCCAGTTGCAGTTTGCCGGCTCCGATCTTGGAAAAATCCAGGACATCCTCGATGACGGTGAGTAATGCCTTGCCGGCCTGGCATGCGGTGTCGGCAAAGCGCCTTTGTTTGGGAGTGAGCTCGGAATTCAGCAACAGTTCGGTCATTCCAAAAACACCGTTCAACGGTGTGCGTATCTCGTGGCTCATTCTCGCCAGGAACTCGTCCTTGGCTCGGTTTGCCCTTTGCTCGCCTCGTATCTGTTTTTCCAGCAGATTCTTTGCTTCGTTGATCTCCCGCTCACGCAACTCATTGAGCTGCATGGTCTGGGCGAGGGTGTTCACCGAGTCAGCGAGCCGAACCAGTTCCAGTGCCGCGAAAACCTGGACCTCGCCCTTGAGATCGCCGGCGGCAAGCGTATTCAGACGACGGTTCAGGATGTTGATGGGGTGGGTTACCAACCGATAGACCCAGAAGAGCACGCAGGCCGTGAGGACAGCCAGCACCGCGATGGCGAAACCCTGCATATGCCTTACATGCCGGTAGACCTCGTCGAAAAGGCCTTCTACTTTCCAGGCGATCCGGATATGCCCGAAAAGTTCATCTTCAAAGTTCAGCTCTTCCGTAAAGGACATGGATTTGGCAGAAGGTGCCTCCTTCGAGGTCCATGACGCCAGGATCTCACCCTTCTCGTTTTTCATACTCAGAGACAGGATGTCCGTATCCTTGGCGACCACCTGGCTGATAATCGTCTCCAACACCGGAAGGTCTTCGCTTATTACCGCGTCAATTGCCGTTACGGAAAGTATCTGTGCTACCTTGTGATTCTGTCGCTCGACGCTTCTGGTCAGGTAGTCGGTTTCGAGCTGCTCGACGAGTTTTCCGATGATCAACCCGACGATCAGCACGCTGCCGCCCAGCGCCAGTAACAGCTGCCGTGAAAGTGGCCAGGGGGTCAAGCCGGACGGTTGGGATGTCTTTCTCATTATCGTCTCTGGCGGTAAAAAGCACCGGAATTTAAACAACCGGTACTCGCCTGTTTAGCGCGCGCAAGGGCTGGAACTTTAGTTGTACGAGCTGTTGGAGCGGTGGTGGGGCGTTGGTCCACCCAGGGTGCTGCCAGAGAGCCCCCTGGGTATTGCCACGGGCACCGACACGGCCTGAGGCAGGGGTCACAACCCATGATTGGCTTTTCAACACCACTTTGCACGCCAGGCAATGGGGCCGAGTGAACGCCAGCCGGCGCGTGTCGTGGGGGCGCCGCACTACAAAGGTGGCGGGAAATCCAGGTTAACCCCGATAAAAAACTTCAGGGGCGGAGACCACAGCGTACTGGATTTGCGATAGGATAGTCCTGTCACGCCCCGGTTTGTCGGGGTCGGAAAGGGCACGATCCTTGCGAAACCCATGGTACCGGCTGTGAAGCAGGCTCCAGATCGGCATCCAGGCGCACAGGTTCCATGCTGCGGGCGTGGCTCCGGGCGGAAACACCGGGTTGGTTCGAAGCAGTCAAAAATAACTGCCCTTAATCGGTGAAAGGAGCATAAAACATGGCTGAGTCCGACAGTAGAGGGGCAACCGCGAAAAATACGGAACTGGCTGATTCCAGGCTTAAAAAACGTGGCAGGAAGACAAAGAATAAGAAGGCGAAGGAAAAAAAGGCGGCGAAGCGCAAGCAGGCGAAGGATAAGTCCGCGGCAAAGGAAAAACCAGGAAAAAGGGAGGTTACCGAGTTAGACAGGATGGTGGCGAGACTGGCTCTGATGGGGGAAGTGCCCCCCGCAGTGCCCTCCGACGAATCGGCCGCCACGCAGAAAATCGAACCGGCTGAGCCCAAGCCGAAAAAACGCGGGAGAAAGGCAGCAGATAAGAAGGCGAAGGAAGAGAAGGCGGCCAAGCGGAAGCGGGCAAAGAGTAAATCCGCGGGAAAGGAAAAACCGGGAAAACCGGGAAAACGGAAGGGCACCAAGGGCAGGGAACCTGTGGCGCAAAAGGGCCCGATGGCGGAGGCCCCCCCCGGCGAATCGATCACCACGCAGAAATCCGAACTGTCGGATTCCAAACAAAAAAAACCTGGGAGAAAGGCAGCGGATAAGAAGGCGAAGGAAGAGAAGGCGGCCAAGCAAACGCGGGCAAAGAATAAATCCGCGGCAAAGGCGAAACCAGGAAAAAGGAAGGACTCCGGGAGTAAGAAGGTTGCGCCGGAAACGGGTCCCACGGCGGAAGCGACCCCCAGCAAAGGGACAACCACGAAGGGAACTAAAGCTGCTGAGTTCAAGCCTCGAAAACCTGGGAGAAAGGCAGCGGATAAGACGACTAAAGCGGAGAAGGCGGCGCAACAAACGCGTGCCGAGAGCAAACCCGCGGCAAAGGAAAAGCCAGCGAAAAGGAGGGTTGCCGAGACAGAGAAGATCAAGGTAAAAGAGATTCTGGCGACGGCAGCGATCCCTTCGGATGGGGCCGCCGGACGTGAGGCCGACCTGGACATAAGCGATAAGAGGGAGGAGCCCAGCGCCGACGAATCGGTGTATGAGGCCGAGGTTGCACAACCGGAAATGCCGATAATACCCCCTCCGGTCAGGGGGCCGGCGACGGCTTCGCCGTCGCGATTCTGGCCAAAGGTTGCGCTCGGGACCGTCGCGGTCATCGCCGGGTTTGGCTATGTCCGACATCTGGCGAAGGACCATGCGCTGCAAATACCCGGAGCGTTCGTCACCGCGGATTCCCAGAGAGCGGTGACATCAGGGGACCCGGCCGCCGTGGATGCCGCCATCGCGACCCGCAGGCCTTCAGCGCCTCCGGATGAGGCCAGAGCCCCGGTTATCTCGGATCAAGCCGGTGCGCAGGCAACGAGATCGGTGATGCTGGACAGGACCGCGGCCTTGTCCCGAAAGGATGAGGCAGCTCGGTCTGACGAGGACAGGTTCGATTCACCGAGATCGGGAGCGGCCTCCGTCAAGTCGTCGGCAACGACCTCAGAGCGCCGCGCGAGATCGGCTGTGAGTTCCGAACCCGCGGCGGTCAGACCCGAGGGAAGTTCACCGCAGCCATCGCACATGGCCGACGTGCCGCAGGCGGGCGATTCGGAAAAACATGCCGTCAAGGCTGGGTCAGTCAAAGCGGAAACTCTGAACGCGCGAACCCCGGTGGTGCGACCAAGGGCGCAGACTGAGATAACGGGATGGCAGATGCCAC
>JAUXGQ010000073.1 GCA_030621975.1 Gammaproteobacteria bacterium
CGCACACCGGACAACGGCTGGGCATCTTGAAGCCGCGGGCGTTGCGGGGCCGGCGGTTCATGACCACGGAGACGATCTGCGGTATCACATCACCGGCGCGACGCACGATAACCCTGTCGCCAATGCGAATGTCCTTGCGGCAAATCTCGTCCTCGTTATGCAGGGTGGCATTGGTCACCGTGACGCCGGCCAGGTTCACGGGTTCCAGCCTCGCCACGGGGGTGAGCGCGCCGGTACGGCCCACCTGGACGTCGATGTCCAGCAACCGCGTCATTTGTTCCTGGGCCGGAAATTTCTGGGCCACCGCCCAGCGCGGCGCACGGGAGACATGGCCGAGAAGGCGTTGCTGCGCGAGACGGTCGACCTTGAAGACCACCCCGTCGATATCGTAATCGAACCGGTCGCGCCGCTGCTCGATTCGCCGGTAATACGCCAGACAAGCGTCCGCACCCTCCACCGTCTGGAGCTCCGGCGAGACCCGCAACCCCCAGCGGGCGATGCGCTGCATCGACTCGCTGAGGGTGTCCGCAATCTCTCCCTCAACCTCGCCGAAACCGTAAACGAACATGGACAAGGGGCGGCTTGCCGTGACTTTGGGGTCCAGCTGCCGCAGGCTGCCCGCTGCCGCGTTACGGGGGTTGGCGAAGGACTTTCCCCCCCTCTGGCGCGCCTGCGCGTTCAGTGCCTCGAACCCCGACCGCGTCATATAGACCTCGCCACGCACCTCCAGCACCGCGGGGAACCCTTCGCCGATGAGTCGCAGGGGTATGCTGGGTATGGTGCGCACCCCCTGGGTCACGTCCTCACCGCGCGCACCGTCTCCCCGGGTTGCACCCAACACCAGCAGGCCGTTTTCATAGCGCAGACTGACCGCGAGGCCGTCCAGTTTGGGTTCGGCGGCATACGTGATCTGCTCTACCCCCAGACGATCCCGGATACGTCGATCGAAAGCGGTCAGTTCGGCCGCGGAAAACGCGTTCTCCAGCGACAGCATGGGAACCCTGTGTGCCACCTCCTCAAACCCCTGCATGGGTTCGCCGCCCACCCGCTGGGTCGGCGACTCGGGGGTTATCCGATCCGGGTGGCGTGCCTCCAGCGCCTGGAGTTCCCGCATCAGGCGATCGTATTCGGCGTCCGGGATCTCCGGCTCATCCAAAACGTAGTATTGATAATTGTGGTGCTCGATCTGCCGCCGCAGCGCGTCCATACAGTCGCGGTCCAGCGCGGATGTGTTCACGATCTTTTTCTGGCCAGCGCCAGTTTACGGCTGTGTTCGAGTATTTCCCCGCGGGTGTGCTCGATGGTCTGCTTGGTCAGCGCGCTGTGGGTCTCGTCCCGTAATCCACCGCCGAGAGATTCCGCAAGGCGCCCCGCCGCTTCCAGCATCTCGGAATAAACCTTGAGACCGTCCACGGGGCCTGGCAACTGGGTGAACAGGGTCAAGCCTGGCGTGGAGAACCCGCCCATGGACTCCATGGGAAAGGAACCGGGCTCCAACAGGCTGGCCATACTGAACAGCACCCTGTTGGATCCAGGGGCAAAACGATGGAAGATCTGCATCTCGTTCGCCTGAAGACCGATTTCGCGGCCGGCCTTCACTATATCCTGCCCGTTGAACCGACCCTTACTGGCTACGACAATGATTTGCAGTATCTTGACCGGCAACGCGGCGCCCCGCGAGTCTGTCCCGGCGGCCCAGGCGCGGTCTTCCGACGCGGGAAACACGTCCTGTTGGACCCCGGGTACCGGGTCGGCGAGATCTGGAGACAGCCCGGGTCCGGCGTCGACGTCAATGCCGCTGCGCTCGTCGGCAACCATCTCCCCAAACTGCTCCAGTTCCAGGTCCATGCGGGGCGATTCGAACGCTTCGGTTTCGGTCCGTATCTCTTCTATGTCTTGCGATGACAGGGAGCCGAAAACCGGTTCGTTGTCCCGGGTCAAACGGCCCCCGCCCACCGCCGCCCGGCTGCCGTTTTTTCCGTGGGTCCGACCCCAGAAGTAGATGCCCAGCAAAACCAGTATGCCGAGCACTAAAAGGATCAGGCGTAAAATATCGGGATCCATCTACAGAGCCGCCAGGCGTGCCGCCTCATCCACATCCACCGAGACCAGCCGGGAAACCCCAGGCTCATTCATGGTGACCCCCGTCAGATGGTTAGCCACCTCCATCGTCACCTTGTTGTGGGTAATAAAGATAAACTGCACCTGTTCCGACATGCTCCGCACCAGTTTGCAGAAGCGGCCTACATTGGCGTCGTCGAGGGGTGCATCCACCTCGTCGAGCATGCAGAACGGAGCGGGGTTCAATTTGAAAATCGCAAACACCAGCGCCACGGCAGTCAGCGCCTTCTCGCCGCCGGACAGCAGATGGATGCTGCTGTTGCGCTTCCCGGGGGGACGCGCCATGACTGTAACCCCCGTGTCGAGCAGATCCTCGCCGGTTAATTCCAGGTAGGAATGCCCGCCGCCGAACAGCTTCGGAAACATATCCTGCAGGCCCGCGTTGACCCTGTCGAAGGTTTCCTTGAAACGGGTCCGCGTCTCACGATCGATCTTGTGGATAGCGGATTCCAGGGTCTCCAGGGACTTACTCACATCCTCGTACTGTGAGTTCAGGTATTCCATGCGTTCGGACTGCTCCGCGTACTCATCGATGGCGGCGAGGTTGATCGCACCGAGACGCTGAATGCGCGCCCCGATCCGTTCCACTTCTTCCTGCCACCGCTGTTCGTCCGCGTTTTCGGGCATATCCTCAAACAGTGCGGCTGCCTCGAACCCGCTCTCTTTCAAGCGTTCCTCAAGGGTCCTGGCGCGCACCAGTACTTCCTGACGCTGCATGCGGCTCTGATCCAGCTCCCCTCGAATTACCTGCACGTTTTCCTCGGCCTGTAACCGGCCCTGATCCCGTTCCCGCAGGGCCGCATCTATATCCTCCAGGGACCTGCGCACGTCGGCAAGTTCCTTTTCCACCTCGATCCTGCGTTCGAGCTGTGTCTGGAGCTGCTCCTGTTGCTCATGTATCGGATGTTCACTGCCGTCGATACTCTTCTGCAATTGCGTGCGCCGTTGCGTGAACTGGCGAAGCTGTCCGCGCATGCGCTCGAGACTCTGTTCCAGGGAGGTCTGGGACGAGCGCATGGATTCCACGGTCAATGCGATCTGGTGAGACCGGTTGCGCAGCTGCTGGTTCGCGTCGCGGGCAAGGTCGAGCCTGGAGCGCAACCCGTCCCGGCGCTGCACAAGGACATCACGGCGCTCACCCAGGTGATCCATCGCCTCCAGCGCCTCATGCAGTCGCGCCCGGGCCTGCTCCATGGTTTCCATGCCCTGTTCCATCTGGGTCCGGACTTCTTCCTTTTCGTCCTCGATATGTTCTCGGCGCTGTCGCAGGTGATCGCCCCGGGTACGTTTGCTGCTCAGCATCGAGCGCAATTCCGACAACGCTCGATTAACACCGTTCACATCGGATTGAATCTGCTCCCGGGATACCTCCAGCTCCTGCTGTCGGGCGCGGTTCTGCTCGAGTTCCAAGGCGAGTTTTCTCGACATCTCATCCCGATTCCGGATGACTTCAGCCAACTGCTTCAATTCCTGCTCACGCGCAAGCACACCGCCGGTCTCATCTCCACCGCGGCTCAGGCGGACCCAGTCGGGACCGATCCACAGTCCATCCGGCGTCACTACCGATTCGTGTATCCCCAACCCCCCGCGCAGGGCCAACGCCTGATCCAGGGTGTCGGCGCAGTGGATGCTTCCCAGAAACCGTTGCAAGGCCAGTGGCGATCTGACGAATGCCAGCAACCGCCCCGGTTCCGCCGGCCGGTTGTCCGCTTCCTGCGCACCGGTTTCCAGCAGCGAGATGTTTCCGGTCGACAACGCCTGCAGACCGTCTTTAAGCCCGGCAAGGCTGTCCACGCAGATCGCCTGAAGATGGAAACCCAGCACCACTTCCACGGCCCCTCGCCAGCGCTCGTCGACGTCCAGGTGTTGGGCCAGACGTGTGGCCTGGGCCAGGCCCATCTCATCCAGCCACTGGGTAACCGCCCCATCCCGCTGCTTGCCCAGCGCGGCCTGCTGCAGCGTTTCCAGGGAGGCGCTTCTGCCCCTTGCCGACTGCAGCTCCGCCCGCTTCCCATCCAGCTCCTCAGCCTGACGCACCCCCGCTTCACGCGCTTCGGCGATCCTGTGCAGCACCCCGTCGAGACGCCCCTGCAGCGCCCCCAGTTCATTCTCCCGGGCGGCCTCCCCGTCTTCCAGCTCCCTGATTTCGTCGGCCAACCTGGGATCGTTCAGGCGTTCCAGTTCCTCCGCGAACCTCTGCCTTCTGCGCACCAGGTTTTCCTGTTGCTGTTCCAGGTGGTTGATCCGGGTACGTTCCACCTGTGCGGTCTGGGCGGGTTCGGTCGCCTCCTGATTGAACCGCTCCCACTCTTCCTGCCATCGATGCATCGCCTGTTCGGCCTGGGTAAGTTGTTCGCTGGAATTCTGCTCCGCCGCCCGGGCCTCTTCAAACAGTGGCACCTCCTTGTCCAATGCCTCGTTCACCTGCCGCAGCCTGTGATCGTCCTGATTGTGATGGGATTCGATCTCCTCCAGCGCCTCCTTCAACTGGGCCAGGTCCTGCTGCTGGCGCTGGCGGGCATCCCTTGCATACTGAATGGCCTGTTCGAGGCGGGAGACCTCGGCGCCCAGCGCATAGTAGCGACCCTGCACCGCGTTGAACCGCTCACCGGTCTCCGTGTGGCGCTCGCGGTCCTGCTCGATCTCCGCCTCCAGACGGCGCTGCAGAGCTGTCGCCGCTTCCTGTTCCGTTTCCGATTGCCGAATGATCTGGTCCCGGAGCTTGAGATCCTCGTCCAGTGCCCGCCAGCGCAAGCCCAGAAGCTCCGCCTTCACCCGCCGCTCCTGCTCCTTGAGCCGTTGATACTTTTCCGCCGTGGCGGCCTGTCGATTGAGGTGCTGCAGTTGCTTGGCGATCTCTTCACGCAGATCGTTCAGGCGGTCGAGATTCTCACGGGTGTGCCGTATCCGGTTCTCCGTTTCGCGCCGGCGCTCCTTGTACCTGGATATCCCGGCGGCCTCTTCCAGAAATACGCGCAAGTCTTCCGGCCTGGCCTCGATGAGACGGGATATCGTGCCCTGTTCGATGATGGCGTAGCTGCGTGGGCCCAGGCCGGTTCCGAGAAACAGGTCGGTGATGTCGCGGCGCCTGCATCGGACCCCGTTCAGAAAGTAACTGGACTGACCGTCACGGGAAACCTGACGCTTCACCGAGATCTGATTGTATTGTGCGTATTGGCCACCGGCCCTTCCGGCGCTGTTGTCAAACATCAACTCGATAGTAGCGGTGCCCACCGGTTTACGGGCGGAAGATCCGTTGAAGATAACGTCGGCCATGGATTCGCCGCGCAGCATCTTGGCGGAGATTTCCCCCATCACCCAGCGCACTGCGTCGATGACGTTGGACTTCCCGCAACCGTTCGGACCGACGATACCCACCAGATTGCTCGGCAGAGGTACGGTCGTTGGATCTACGAAGGACTTAAAACCGGCGAGCTTGATTTTTTCCAGACGCATAGGACGCTAAGATACCGGATCTCAACCGCTGGAGACAAGCCGTACTTCTCGTCATAATTGACGTTAAATACAGCCAATATCTTCCTGTATTTAATTATTTTTATAATGTAACTTAAGAGATTGGCGCAGGTAAAATTCTACGCGCCTTTTGAAGTTCCGTATAATCCTATTCCCAGCCTCAGATTACAACCGTAGATTTTTTTATGCCAAGCCACCCCAGCAAGACCCTGGATACCTTTGCCAACCCGCAACCCGAACGGGACTATACGATTCGGATCCGGGTTCCCGAGTTCACTTGCCTGTGTCCCAAGACGGGTCAGCCCGATTTCGCGATGCTGACCCTGGAGTACGTGCCGAACAGACTCTGTGTCGAGCTCAAGTCATTGAAGATCTACATCTGGTCGTACCGCGACCAAGGGGCGTTTCACGAAGCCGTCACCAATCAGATACTCGACGACCTGGTCTTCGCAATCTCTCCGCGTTACATGCGCTTGACGGCGGAATTCAATGTGCGGGGGGGGATCTATACGACGGTGGTTGCGGAACACAGGGCCCAGGACTGGAAGCCCCCCGCCGCTGTCGCTCTCCCTTAGGATGGACCCCAGAACCGCAGTCATCGGCATCGACCTGGGCACCTCCGGGTGCCGCGCGATCGCCATCGACGAACACCGCGAGGAGATCGCCAGCGCCCGCGCATCGTTAACCCTCCCTGCAAGAAGCGGCAGTGGCTCGGAACAAGACCCGGAGTGCTGGTGGCGGGCGGTTGTCACTGTTTTGCAGTCGATTGTCACCGACCTCTCCGGCTACCGGATTCGCAGTCTGGCCGTCGACGGCACCTCGTCCACGCTCCTGGCCACCGATCCGTCCGGCAAACCCCTCTCTGCCGCGTTGATGTATGACGATACCCGCGCCATCGACCAGTTGTCCGCTATTCAAGCCGTGGCCCCCGACGCCAGTCCGGTGCACAGCGCGGGCTCGAGCCTGGCGAAGCTGCTGCATCTGAGTAACCGCCTGAGCGGCTCGGAGATTCGGGCAGTGCATCAGGCCGACTGGATCCTGGGGCGTCTGACAGGGATTTACGGTATCAGCGACGAGAACAACTGCCTGAAACTGGGATACGATGCCGAGTGCAGATGCTGGCCCCCCTGGATGGAGCATCTCAAACTGCCAGCTGAGTGCCTGCCCCGGGTGCTGCCGCCCGGCACCCCCCTCGCCCCCATTACGGCTGCCGCCGCCGGTGAAACAGGACTCGCCGCGGACACCTCGATCGTCACGGGAACCACGGACAGTACGGCCGCCGTACTTGCCACCGGAGTAGCCTGCCCGGGCGAGGCGGTCACCGTACTGGGCAGCACGCTGGTCCTCAAGGTGGTATCCCCGCATCCCGTATACGCCCCTGAATTCGGTGTCTACAGCCACAGGATGGGCGATCATTGGCTGGTCGGTGGAGCATCCAACGGCGGTGGCGCCGTTTGCGCCCGATATTTCACCCCAGAGGAGATGGAGCGCCTGACCGGACGCCTGGCACCGGAGCGCCCCACGGGGCTGGATTATTATCCGCTCCTGAGGGCGGGAGAGCGTTTTCCGATCAGGGATCCAGACTATCCGCCCAGGATAACGCCGCGCCCC
>JAUXGQ010000181.1 GCA_030621975.1 Gammaproteobacteria bacterium
CGGCAGCCGCAGATGGCGCATGCGGTCCGCCTCCAGCTCAAACGCTATTTCGAGTCGATCCTTCGCCAGCTTCTGAAAATAGGCGGTATAGTCCCGACTGGTAAATGCATTCTCCTCACCGCCATTGGCGGCGATGATGCGGGAGAATTCCCCTGGCCCGAGTTTCTCCGTGCCTTTGAACATCATGTGCTCCAGGGCATGGGAGATCCCCGTGATACCGCCGACCTCATAACTCGAACCCACCTTGTACCAGACCTGGGAGACCACGACCGGCGCCCGGTGATCCTCTTTCACGATCACCTTCATCCCGTTGTCCAGTTTGTACTCGTGGACCTGGGCATGCGCCACCCCGAATGGCGGTGCAAGCGCGAGAATCAAGGTGAGAACAAGGGGTTTCATTCGTATATCCTGCCTTTGTGCTGTAGAGCACCTTATTTAAAACGTCGTGAAATGGCGTACACTATGCCGATTCTACACCAAGATAATGACCCGTCGCGGGTATAGAAGGTTCCATTGCGGGAAACTGAGCAATGTTTGGAAGTGACAGACGCAAAAAAGACAAAACCGGGGAAAACGCCCCGGCCGAAGGCCTGAGCCAGGACAGGACGCGGGAAGGCCGGTATAAAAGGCTTAAAATCCGCCTGGCCCGCACCCGCAGCAACCTGAAGGACGGCCTGGCGAAACTGAGGGCCGGACGCAATTGCATCGATGCCGATCTGCTGGAAGAACTGGAAACCCTGCTGTTGACGGCCGACGTCGGGGTGGAAGCCACGACCCGGATCATCGATGACCTCCTGTCCCGGGTCAAACGCAGGGAACTTTCGGATCCGGAGGTGCTGAGCCAGGTGCTCAGGCAACGGCTCCTGGAGATCCTGGCGCCCAGCGACCGCCCCCCCACCCCCGTGCCCGCGGGTAAAACCCGGGTAGTACTCATGGTGGGGGTCAACGGGGCCGGCAAGACCACGACCATAGGCAAGCTTGCCAGGCTACTGCAGGACGAAGATCAACGCGTCATGCTGGCGGCCGGCGACACCTTCCGGGCGGCGGCGGTCGAACAGCTCCAGAGCTGGGGCGAGCGCAACCGAATTCCGGTGGTGGCGCAGCACACGGGGGCGGATTCCGCCTCGGTCATCTTCGACGCGCTGCAGGCCGCGACCGCGCGGGGCACAGACGTCCTGATCGCCGATACGGCCGGGCGTCTGCACACCAAGACAAACCTGATGGAAGAGCTGAAAAAGATCGTCCGCGTCATCGCCAAGATCGACCCGGACGCCCCCCACGAGATCTGGCTGGTGGTGGATGCCGGGACCGGTCAGAACGCCCTCAACCAGGCGCTGCAATTCAACCGGACCGTGGGCCTTACCGGGATCATTCTGACCAAGCTCGACGGTACGGCCAAAGGCGGCATAGTATTCGCCATAAGCGAGCGCCTGGGGCTTCCCATCCGCTTCATCGGCGTCGGCGAATCGCTGGAGGATCTGCGGCCTTTCGACGGCAAAGAATTCGTGGACGCCTTGTTCGAGCAATAACGCCGGGAAGATGATCCAGTTCGAGAACGTCGGCAAACGCTATCCAGGAGGTCACGAGGGGGTCCGCAACCTGAGCTTCCATATCGAGCCCGGGGAGATGGTCTTTCTCACCGGCCATTCGGGGGCCGGCAAGAGTACGCTGCTCAAGCTCGTCCTCCTGCTCGAGCGATGCACCCGCGGTCAGGTCAGGGTGAACGGCCGCAACCTCGCCCGTCTGCGCCCGCGGCAAATTCCCTACCATCGCCGTGACGTGGGCATGGTATTCCAGAACCACCGCCTGTTGTCCGATCGCACGGTGTTCGACAACGTGGCCCTGTCGCTGGTCGTGCGCGGGCTGGGTCGCCAGGAAATCGGGCGCCGGGTGCGCGCGGCCCTGGACAAGGTCGGACTGCTGGAACTGGAGAGATCCTATCCCCTGACCCTGTCCGGGGGCGAACAGCAGCGGGTCGGAATCGCCCGCGCCGTGGTCAGCCGTCCACCGGTGGTGCTGGCGGACGAACCGACCGGTAATCTGGACCCGGAGCTGTCGCGGGAGGTCATGGCCCTGTTCGAGCAATTCAACCAGGTTGGGGTGACGCTGCTCATCGCCACCCACGACCTGGACCTGATCAGCCGCATGGGCCGTCGGATCCTGACCCTGCAAAACGGTAATCTGGACAGGGACAGCGCCGCCCTGGTGAGAGATGCGGATTAAACCCAAGATTTGGCTCACACGGCACATTCAGGTGGGTCTGTCCGCCCTGGGACGCCTCAGCCGAACCCCCCTGTCCACCCTGATGACCACCACGGTCATCGGCATTACCCTTGCCCTGCCCACGGGGCTCTATCTATTGCTCACGAATCTCCAGCACCTGGCGGGAAGCTGGGAGCGCACCACTACCATCTCTTTGTTTTTGCAGATGAACACCGCGGATCAACAGACCGGGCAACTGGCCCGCCGTTTGCGCCAACGGGATGGGATAGACCGGGTCGAGGTGATCTCGCGAAACGCGGCGATGCAGGAATTCCGCCGTTTGAGCGGTTTCAGCGAGGCACTGGAGGCACTGGGGGACAATCCGCTGCCGCCGGTCCTGGTGATCCAGCCCGGCCTGCGGTTCGACGATCCGGACCATGCGGAAAAGCTGCTCGAGGAAATGCGCACCTTGCCGGAGGTGGATATCGCGAGGCTCGACATGCAGTGGGTCAAACGCTTTCACGCCATCACCGAGATCGCCAGACGCGGGGTACTGGTAATTGCCTCGCTGCTGGGAATGGCGGTACTGCTCGTCATCGGAAACACCATCCGCCTGGAAATTCAGAACCGGCGTGCGGAAATAGAGGTTACCCGCCTCGTGGGGGCCACCAACGCCTTTATTCGCCGTCCGTTTCTGTACAGCGGGCTCTGGTACGGGCTGCTGGGAGGCGCCATCGCCTGGCTGCTGGTCAGCGTCGCATTCTGGCTGCTGCAGAACCCGGTGGAGCGTCTGGCCGCTCTCTACCACAGTCAATTCGGGCTCACCACCATGGACGCTTCTCTCATTCTGACGCTGCTCGGAGGCAGCGCATTGCTGGGACTGTTCGGGTCCTGGTTGTCCGTCAGCAGACACCTGAGTGGCAGCGAGCCGGACTGATGCAGGGAGAACGGCGGTCGGACCACCTCGGCCGGGAACTTTTCTGCCGATCGGCTATCGAACCAGACGATTTTCAACGAATTAGCACTCGTGCAGATAGAGTGCTAAAATGACGCATCAAGATTTAATGGGGCAGGATCAAGTATGACTAAAGAACTGGCGATTATCCCGACACTGCCGACCGGCAGTATCGCGACCTATATCAATGCGGCCTATCAGCTACCCATACTGAGCGCCGAACAGGAACAGGGGCTGGCACAGCGTCTGCGCGAGAACAACGACCTGGACGCAGCGCGGGCGCTGGTGATGTCGCACCTGCGGTTCGTGGTGCGCATCGCGCGGGGTTATATGGGCTATGGACTTGCCCTGCCCGATCTGATCCAGGAAGGAACCGTCGGACTCATGAAGGCGGTGCGTCGTTTCGACCCGGATCAGGGCGTGCGCCTGGTCTCCTTCGCGGTACACTGGATCCGCGCGGAAATCCACGAATTCATCCTGCGCAACTGGCGCATCGTCAAGATCGCGACCACCAAGGCCCAGCGCAAGCTGTTCTTCAACCTGCGCAGCTCCAAGAAGCGCCTGGGCTGGTTCTCCAGACAGGAAGTCGAAGACGTCGCCAAAGACCTTGGTGTCAAACCCGAAACGGTGCTGGAGATGGAGGCACGTCTGAATAACTACGACGTGGCCTTCGACGCCGTGGATACCGACGAAGATGACCGACCGGCCGCGCCGGCAGCCTATCTGGCCGATACGCGAATGGAACCCTACGCCAATCTGGAACGTAAGGATGAGCAGGCCCATGATCGCGAGCAGCTCTACCGCGCCCTGGATGGATTGGATGAGCGCAGCAAGGCCATCCTGCAAGCCCGCTGGCTCAGTGAAAAAAAGGCTACCTTGCACGAACTGGCCGCGCGGTTCGGGGTTTCCGCCGAGCGTATTCGCCAGATAGAAAAGAACGCCATGAACAAACTCAAAAACCGCCTGGCGGCCTGAGTCCGTTCGGGCAGGTTCAACGCAAAACCTGGTTCTCCATAACGTAGGAGCCCGCTTGCGGGCGGACCCATGCCATGCAGCGACCCTGTTCGCCCGCAAGCGGGCTCCTACAGCCTGTGGTTGTCCGACGAGACAACGCTAAGTCCGAGCGCCCGCGCGGGCGAAACCTCCGATTTAGCAGGGAATTTGAACCACGGATGGACACAGATAATGTCGATGCCATAACCGCGTTTCGAAAAAAGCTGGCGCGACGGAAGGTTCACCGCTTTCAATAAAGTCCTACCCGTGTTTATCTGTGTTCATCCGTGGCTGTTTCCCCCCAAGCCCGAAGGGGTAATCTAAAATGGCCTGGGTGTGAAGCGGGACGTAGAGGAGGCCGCGAAGTGGTTCGAGATGGCGGGCAACCTGAGCCCCGGCGAAGACGAAGAGGATACCGAATCCGATTGCGACTGATACCCCCGGATTCATTGTCTGGGACTCGCGTTTTGGATAGAATTCGGCCAGCAGCACGCTGATGTACGGTCCTCCAACGGATATTCCCGCCTCGGCTCCACCGACCTGCGTACCTGCTGTCAACAGTGTATTGGTTGATACAGGCTGCCAAGACAATCTTTTGCCTCGTATTAACAACTAATTATAAGGGGAGATAATCCTATGCGACGCCTTTGCCTGGCGGTACTGATGATCCTGCCCTGGATCTCACAGGCCGCGGATCTGGAGCACGGAAAAAAACTAAGCCGAAGCTGTGCCCTTTGTCACGGACAGGTCGGCCAGGGTACCCCCGGACCGGCTTCGCCCCGCCTTGCGGGCATGCCGCCAGGCTATATGATCCAGCAACTGGAACACTACAAATCCGGGGCCCGCATCAACCCCCGCATGGTGATCATGGCCTCCCTGTCCCGATTGTCGGAGGATGACATCGACGATATCGCCGCCTATTACTCCACCATCAACCTGGCGAAGCTGGGGCTGGTCGGGATTCCACAATGGCCGGGCAACATAGAAAGCGGCAAAGAATTCTACCTGGAGGAATGCAAGAGCTGCCACAAGAAAAACGGCATGGGCAAGTCTCGTAAAAGC
>JAUXGQ010000313.1 GCA_030621975.1 Gammaproteobacteria bacterium
GGCATGGGTGTGCCCGCCACCTCCGGCTTTCCCGCGGAATTCCTGATCCTGGTGAGCGCCCTCAACACCCACACCGGCGCCGGGCTCGCCGCCCTGTTCGGTGTGGTCCTGGGGGCAGGGTATTTTCTTACCGCCTATCGGCGCGCCTTCCTGGGTCCCCTGGGCAACGTCGTCATCGCCGACGCCGTCGACCTGCGGCCCCGGGAGCTTGTTCTGGTCTCTGCGCTGGCATTGCTGATCCTGGCTGCGGGACTCTATCCAAACGGGGTGCTGGATATTACCCGCGCGGCGGCGGAGGCCTGGATGGCCCGGGTATCGGCGGCGGGATTCTGAATGGGCGAGGGTCTTATTCTTCTGGGGTAAAGGTCAAAGCCGTCCGACCAGACCTGTTCTTTTATCGTAACCGAGATCGGCGCTGCGCTCCGTTGGGGCTGGGGGACCTGGCAATCCCCTGCTTGAGGGCTAACATGCCTATTCCTCTTCCGATCAGGCGTACCCGGCACAGCCCGGGGGCTGCGCTACCAGGTGGCTCTGCCCGATCACCGTCCCCTGTTTCGATTTGGCCCTGTATAACGCCTTGTCCGCCGCCGCATACAGGGCGTCGAGCCGTACTTCCCGCCCAACGTCGATGCTAACCAACCCGGTGCTCAACTGCACCTTCCCCCTTTTGTCCTCACAGAACAGCTTCGCATCGCACTGCAGGGCCTCGACGCCGTCCTTTATGATCTTTTCGGGTTCCCGCGCACTGAAAAGCAGGGCGAACTCGTCCCCGCCCATTCTGATCGTGTAGCCTTGGTCGGGGAATTGAGCCCCAAAAACGGAAACCAGTCGTTGCAGCACCAGATCACCGTAATCATGGCCGCAACGGTCATTCATCTGTTTGAAATTGTCGACGTCAATGAGGGCGAAATGGAGTTCGCAGTTCGTTTCCCGACAGCGGTTGACAACCTCCACGAAATGCCCGTCCATAAAGCGGCGGTTCCACGCCCCGGTAAGGGCGTCCTTGTAGGAAAGCTCGTGTAACCTCCGATGCGCATCCTCGAGTTCGTACCTTGTCTTGATATCGTGCCTGCGAATATGCACCCCACGGGCAATCACAGACAGGGTCGCGAACCCCGCACTCAACATGAAGAATTGCAGCAGCCACAGATTTTCTGGATCGAAACGGCCCCAGACACTCACCGTCGATAGGGTAAAGATCAGGTAGATGAGAGACACCACGATGGTGGCCTCACGCAATCCCCAGGGGACCAGCGGAACCACCATGAACAACAGAACTACACTGGCGAACAGGGCCGTGTTCAGCACCCCCATTTCGTGGGCGACCAGCACGAAGGCCATCCCGCTCACCACCAGCAGCGTCATGCCCAGCAGGTGCAGCGCCTTGAGTTCCCGGACCGCACGCGCGGACACGGCCATATGCAGTGACAGGACCGCGAGCGCCAAACAGGTGTATATGTAGATGGAATCGAACCCCAGCAGGCCGTAAACGCAAGCGGAGGCGGTCAGAAGCAGCAAGGAGACGCTGCCCAACATGTACATCCCTTTGCGGGTGTCATCCAGCATCCACTGCTCCGCGTAAGCGGACAGTTCCTGCCGGCTGAACTTCGTCGGCGACCACAGACTGGCCAGCATGCGAATCTGTTCTTTCATAGATGCGAAAGCAGGTCCTACGCGAACACTCAGGCGCGTGCGCGCCTCCTTTGGGGTAAGATGAGGTCCGCCACCTGGCTAACCTGCTGTTCCACTTCACCGCTGATAGCCAGGCTTTGTTCCGGCGACAGATCGGTGATCCGCCAGGCATGGGGATCGACGTGTAAATCCTCGGCGTCCTGCGCGCCACCGGCCCGGAAGGTTGTGGTCATGACATGGGCGATATGGACGATCGATGTTTCGAGGGCGCACTCCTCGGACCTCATCGGCTCGACGTGATATTCGATGGATTCCCGCAGTGTCCGGGGCAACTCCCACTGACGAGCCAGCAGCCCTCCGAGATGGGCGTAATCGAACCCCAGGATCTCCCGCTCTAACCTGAACAGGGGCCGGTCTTCCTGCCGGGCCCGTTCGATAGACTCCTGAGCGGCTCCGGGAAGTTGCTGATACATAACCAGATGTCCGATATCGCAGAGCAGTCCGGCAACGAAAAGCCGATCACTGTCGATCACATTGCAATTGGAGGCCAGCAAACGGGCGGCCGCGGCACAGTAGACGCTGTTGCGCCAGAACACGCCCATATCCATCACTTCGGAGGACATGCCCGCAAAGGTCTGGGTCACCGAGGATGCCAGCACCAGATCGTGAACCTGTTGGCTGCCGAGCATCGCGACGGCACGGGACACCGTCTCGATCTTAGCCGCGAATCCGAAGAACGGACTGTTCACCAGTCGCAGCAACCGGGCCGTCATCCCGGGATCGTGACCCAGCAGTTTGGTCACGTCGTTCAGGGAAAACTCCGGGTCGTCCAGGATCGACTTCAAACGAAAGTACAGATCCGGCAACGAGAACAGTTTCCCGTTACGGCTTATGAGCTCCTGCGCTGTCGACATTCCGGATTACCAGTTTTTAAATACTGTCTCGTCCGGTAAGCGGCGGTTTTCTCGAGATCTTTAAGGCCCGCTGACCTCCCACCAGCCCAGTAGATGGGAAGCTGGCCGGCGAAGAACAGTGCGGTGATGTAATGCGTGTTGTCGGTAAACGACAATCAGTTCGACGAGGCTCAATGCGCTTTGACGCTTCATGGTACCCACCGGACCTCTCAGCGGGGCGGGATGCGACGTAGTTTTAGCTTATCTCAACGGCCGGATCTGCGGCACGGTGCCTGCTTTGGTCAATGGGTGTCGTAGAAGCTGCCGCCGGTGTCTTTGTTGACGTGATCGTCAGCAATGAACCGGCCCGTTACATTGTCCAGCTTCCAGCCGCCCGCCGTTGACGAATTGCCGCTCATCACCAGGTTACCGTCATTGACGATCACAAGCTTGCTGCTTTGGGTAAGAGGATTGGCCGACAAGGTGCGTTTCTTCAGGTAGGGGCCATAGGGAAAAGCGCCCGATAATTGCAGGGAACAGGCCTGACCCGCCGCATTGGTGTAGAAGGCCAGCTGATCCAGAAATGCCGCCTCACTGTCAGCCGCTCCCGCGCCGGCCGTACCGCCGGTGCATGTGCCGCCGGATGCAGCCACGGCGCTCGGATAGTGTCCGTGCTGCTGATAGTAAAGATCGATCGCGGCGCGCACATCGCCGAGGGTCGCGTCCAGGGAGGACACCCTCGCCTGTTCCGTCGGCGACGAGAACTGAGGCACGACAATGGCGGCCAGGATGGCCAGGATAATCACTACGATCAGCAATTCAACCAGGGTAAAACCGTGTTGATCCCGGATGACACGCTTACTCATTGCGGACAATCTCCATTTTCCGGAGGTTTGGTCGAACGCCATCTATTTTAAGATCGGCCTTCGCCTGGGTTTCTTTAACCCTGGCGAGAAGTCCGGGTTAGTGAACCGCTCTGGAAAGGTTGAATCGGTTGCGCGTACCGCTGTGTCGTTGGAACGGTAGAACTTGTCAGATATATGCGCCTGGTCTTCCGGTGCGAGACCCATATATTCGGAAAACGACATATCTCGCGCAGAGGCGCAGGGAAAAGGACGAATGAAGACTGTCACGCAACAATAGGGAGTTTTGTTTTTCTGTCATTTGACACTGCATCGATAAATGTCAAAATACGGCGGTCAAACCATCCTTAGGAGAATACCTTGGCCCGCCTGCCCCGTTATTTCGTCAAAGGTCAGCCCCAGAGCGTTATTCATCGCGGTTATGACCAGGAGACCGTCTTTTTCCATGATGACGACTGCCAGTACTATGTGGAATGCCTGGAAGACGCATCCAGGCATTATGGCCTGGCGATCCATGCCTACGTGCTGATGGACAATCATGTGCACCTGCTGGCTACCCCCGAGACCTCACAGA
>JAUXGQ010000370.1 GCA_030621975.1 Gammaproteobacteria bacterium
ATTCTTCCTGGATGGACACTAGCTTAAGGATATTATTTTTTTTTTACATTTTTATGACAACGGGGATTCCACTGCTTAGGGTGACGCGTCGGATGGACATACCCGAGACGATAGTTTGGCATCTGGATAATCCCGGGCCAGCTCTTCTTGTACTCCCGGAGGCAGTGCTCGATCATCCGTGCTGCGGAAATCCAACCAATACGAGGTTTCGTCTATGTACCGCGGTCGAACTTCGGTTACGAATCCTTTTCTGTTGATCTCCCGCTGGTGCCTTTCCGCTGGAGCCCGCCTGGAGAACAGACCCAGAGAAATGGCATTGGCGAGTTCGCCCGTGGTAAATCGCCACACGTCCTCGATACCGGCATCCAGCAATTCCTTGACCTTATTGCGCGCCGCCTGACGAGAACCCTGGGCCGGCATGAGAACCCAGTAGCCTATCTGCTTTTCCTGGATTTCCTGTCGTCCATCCATGTCGGCAACCAGGGATTCGATGCGATCGGCCACGGTTTCCGCTTCATCCAGCCTCTTGAAGGCCCCCAGGGTAAAGCAACGTTCAGGGGATAGAGGCTGTTCCGCCGGACCGGGGTCCGTCGGCGCTCCAGTGACTATCCCCACTTGCGTCTCCAACTCGGGCTCGGGGGCATCAATGCCTGGTGATCCCCCGGAAGGCGTGGGCGTGGGCTCCGCCTCGAGATCCGATTCAATATTTCCCACCAGGGTCGGTTCCTCTTTCTGCTCCGGCTCTTCGCCTGGGTCCCGCCCTGCTTCGGGCGCTGGCTCGTCGCCTGGAATCGTTATGTCGGGCTTCGCCGGTGGCCTCGCCGTGTCCGGACCACCGGCAAACCGTTCCCGCTCACTGCCGACCGAATCGGCCGCATCCTCAGCCGTTTCCGCAACGACCTCGCTTTCCATGGACTCCTGCTCGCGCACGAGTTGCAGGCGCTTGACACCGTCCGCCAGCTCCAGGTGAACATCCCGTTGCGGCGGTTGGTGCCGGCGCTGATACTCCCATCCAAATACGAGCAGGTTGATCACCACCAGCAAAATAAAGAGTAACTTCATATCCTTTCCATCTGCTCCGCTACCGTATGTAGTCCCTGCATTACCAGATCCGACTCGAATCGACCCGACCGGCGCAGCAGAGGCTGGATCCGTGGCGCATCGCTTCCCGTCAGCACCAGCACAGGCGCAGTCTGACTCCGAGCAGCAATATCGGTCAGCAGACGGTCGATCAGGGCTGCAATCGCCTGCCCACTGCCCGAAGCAATGGCCTCCGAGGTAGCCCGACCAAGGCGCTCGGCCGGTCCGGGCAGCTCCTGGAGCGGGATGTTTGTACCCTCGAAAAGGGCCCTGTGCATCATCTCCAGACCCGGTAGAATCAGGCCCCCGAGATGCTTTCCGCGGTTATCCAGGGCGTCCAGGGTAACAGCGGTGCCACAATCCGCAATCACCGCCGGAAGCGCGGTCTGCCGACGCACGGCGATCAAACCCAACCAGCGATCGACCCCCAGCATCGCCGGCTCGTCGTACCCGTTGGTCACTCCCAGGGCCTCGGCCTGCGCGCTGAGGAAACGGGGGCTAAGCGCCCACCGGTTCGTTGTCCATGCGGCCAATGCAGCGTTTACCTGATCGGCGCCGACACTGGCTGCAAGTATACGCCCTGGAGGCACCAGCCCGCCCCAGCACTCGGCGAGCGCGTCGCCCACCGGCCGACGCTGATAATTTATCCTCTTGGTCTCACTTCGGCGTTCCCCGGCGATCACCGCCCATTTGAGATGGGTATTGCCGATATCCACCAATAACGTCTCTATCGGGCTCAAGCGTCACTCCGCAAACTGACCTCACCCGCGTGGTACGCCCGGGTCCTGTCGCCCTGGGCTAACAATAAAGCGCCCTGCGAATCGACACCCAGGTGAGTGCCTTCGATACTGCGATCGCCGGTGGACAATTTCACCGTCTGACCCCGCAACAGATCGTAACGGTTCCACTCCTCCAGCAGTGGCGCCAGACCCTGGGTTTCGAACGCATTCAACATCGCCACCAGATGCTCGATCAACAGTGCGGCCAGTCGATTGCGGGAGCAGGTTCGGGCACCCGACATACTGGAGAGATCCGTCCAGGGCTGATCGATGCCAGCTCCCTGTTGCGCCGACATGCGTACATTGACGCCCACGCCGACAACCACCCGGCTGGGCCCATCGGCCTCGCCCACTACCTCCAGTAACAGCCCGGCGAGCTTGCAGCCGTCCGCGAGAACATCGTTGGGCCATTTCAGGCCGATGCCTTGAATCCCGAGCTGTTCCAATGCGCGCACGACAGCGAGTCCCGCAGCGAGACTCAAACCACTCAGCTGCACGGGCGCCAGACGGTAACGCCAGAGTATTGAAAGGTAGACATTGCTGCCGAAAGGGGAGATCCAGCTCCGCCCTCGCCTGCCCCGGCCCGCGGTCTGTTGTTCGGCGAGGCACACCGTGCCGGAAGGCGCCTGGCGAGTCGATTCTTCCAACAACCAGGAATTGGTGGAATCGATCTGGTGGTGCAATACAAAGTCGGGGATCCGGTCACGGACCGTCTCGGACAGGGCTGCCATGATTTCACCCTGCTCGAGCAGTTCAAGCGGATGCGCAATGCGATATCCCCGACCCGACACCGCCTGGATATCCACCTCCAGCTTCTCTCGCAATCCCTGCAGGTGTTTCCAAACCGCGGCGCGGCTGATGCCCAGGTTGCGGGCCAGGACCTCGCCGGAATGAAACCGGCCGTCGGCGAGGGCCTGAATGAGGCGATAACGGGTCAGAGTCATAGGTTCAACCAGGCATTGCGTCGGGTCGGGACATCCGCCGCGACATCGTCCAGCAACCGCAATTCACAGGTGTCGGACGGCGCGGGTTGCGGCTGCACCTGGAATGTCATCAGCTCATCGCGGCGAAACGCATGCACCTCGACGCTCTCGCCCGAGGGGATCCCGGCGATCAACTGTGCAAGATTGTCCGGCCGAACACGGATGCCGTCAACGGCCAGGATGACGTCGCCCGCGGCCAGGCCGGCCTTTTGGGCCGCCCCAGCGTCCAGTACCTGGGTCAAACGGGCCTCCTGGCCCGTGCTGGGGAAGCGGACGCCCAGTACCGGCTTTGGCCCGGGGTCACCCGGTGCCCCGGTGCCCTTTCCAACCCCACCCTGGTCTGCCGTATCCCGGGCGGGACGCATGCGCAACTCGATGCCGTGTGCGGCCAGCAGTTCCCGCAGAGAGAGGTCCTCGGTGGTTCGCAAAGTACGGTCGAAAAAGCCCCTGAGATCCAACCCCGATACCTCGCCTGCCAGGCGTTCTACGTCGTCCTCCGCCACCCCCCTGCCTGGCTTACCGTGACCTTGCCAGAGCGCCCGCATCAGGTCATCCAGGGATTTCCTGCCCCCCGTGCGTTGCCGAACGGTCAAATCGAGTGCCAGGGCTACCAACGCCCCCTTGGTGTAATAACTGACGATGGCATTGGGGGCATTCTCATCCCGCTTGTAAAACCGGGTCCAGGCGTCGAAGCTGGCATCGGACAGGGACTGTTTGCGCCGACCGCTGCCACGCATGAACCGGGTGATCGTCTGTGCCAGGAGTTC
>JAUXGQ010000326.1 GCA_030621975.1 Gammaproteobacteria bacterium
AGGGCGTTGGCTTCGATGTCGGCCGCACCCCCGCGCAGCCGGCGCAAGCTGAGGCGGGCTTCGCTCAGTGCTTGATGGATGGTGGTTTCGATGTCGGTACCCCGATAATTCGAGTCCGGACAGGTAGGCTGGGGCTTGCCCCAGCTCTTCGTTTAGCGAGCCAGCACGCAGCAGAGCTGGGGCGAGCCCCAGCCTATCTCTGCGGTTCCGGCTATGCCGGGCTAGAGGAACAAAGTCATCGAGGTGCGGACATCAAAATCAGCATCGGTCAGGCACTGAGCGAAGCCCGCCTCAGCTTGCGCCGGCTGCCCGGGGGTGCGGCCGCCATCGAAGCCAACGCCCTGCTTGGTTTCGTGCTCGATAAGCCCCAAAGTTATCTCTACGCCTGGCCGGAGCGCACCCTGGAGGCAGAGGCCCTCAACATCTATACCGCCCTGGTGACACGCCGCGCTGCAGGGGAACCCCTCGCCTACATCACGGGCCGCCGCGAGTTCTGGTCCCTGGACCTGGACGTCAGTCCCGCCACGCTGGTACCGCGTCCCGAAACCGAACTGCTGGTCGAACGGGCCCTGCGGCATATCCCGGTACACCGGGCGTGGAAGGTCGTCGACCTGGGCACCGGCAGCGGTGCCGTCGCCCTTGCCATCGCCAGCGAACGACCGCACTGCCGGGTGATCGCCACGGACGCCTCCTGCGACGCGCTCGAAGTAACGCGGCAGAACATCTGCCGGCTCGCTCTGTCGAATGTTAAACTTGTCCAGGGCAACTGGTACGAGCCACTGCCGCGCGGCGACAGATTCGATATGATCGTCAGCAATCCGCCTTATGTGGCATCCGGGGACCCACATCTCTCGCGGGGAGATCTCGCCTGGGAGCCCGCAACCGCGCTGCAAGCCGGCGCCGACGGACTGGATGCGATAAAGACCATCGCCCGGCAGGCGTCGGACCACCTCAGCCGCGAGGGTTGGCTGCTGCTCGAACATGGCTGTGATCAGGGCCTCCAGGTACGCGATATCCTCCGGCGGGCCGGATTTCACCAGGTCCAGACACATCTCGATCTCGCCGGGCACGAGCGGGTAACCGAGGGAAAACCCTAACCTCGGGACGGAGTTTGCCCCTTGATTAATTTCAGCCCTCGATTAGCATACTAATTAAATGGATACGTTTGAGACAGATATGATCAAATGTCGGGAGATCGCCTTCGCGGCGCTGCACCCGGACCCCGCGCAGGCACGCACGGCCGCGCTGATGCTCGCCGACATCCAGGGCATCGTCAAAACCCTTGCGGTGTCGCCGACCCTGTTGCAGGTGAACTACCACGTGCTCCACGTATCACTTGAACAGATCGAGGAGGCGCTGGTTGAAGTAGGGTTTCATCTCAGCAGCCGCCTCATCTACCGGGTAAAACGGGCGCTTTTTTACTACACCGAGGAAACCCAGCGCGCCAACAGCGGCTGTCCCCGGGGCAGCGGCAACTGTACCCAGAAGATTTTCATCAATCGCTATTCCAGCATGGATCACGGCTGCAGAGACCACCGTCCGGAACACTGGCGAAAATACCTTTAGCCTGAGCCCGGACCTTTTCCCCCTCCTAGAGCTGATCAGCAGCGCAATAGTGTTTTCCGTAAGCCCCGAACAAATGCAACCACGGAACCAATGAACGACAATCAGCTACTGCGCTACAGTCGGCAGATCATGCTGCCGCAGATCGACGTCGGGGGCCAGGAACAGCTGCTCGAATGCCGGGTTCTGATCATCGGCCTCGGGGGGCTGGGATCACCGGTTGCCATGTATCTGGCAGCCGCCGGTGTCGGGCATCTGGTGCTGGTGGATTTCGACAAGGTGGACCTGTCCAACCTGCAACGGCAGATCATACACACCACGGACCGCATCGGGCAGCCGAAAGTGGATTCGGCGCGCCGCACCCTGAAGGCGCTCAACGACGACGTGCGGGTGGATTGCATCGAACACCGCCTGGAAGACACCGAACTGCGCGAGGAGGTTTCCCGGGCCGATCTTGTCATCGACGCCAGCGACAACTTTGAGACCCGCTTCGCCATCAACGCCGCCTGTGTGCAAACGCGCACGCCGCTTGTTTCCGGGGCGGCAATCCGCATGGAAGGACAGGTTGCCGTGTTTTCCGGCCAACCTGGCGGACCCTGTTACCAATGTCTGTATCCGGCGGACGGACAGGTTGACGAAACCTGTTCAGCCAATGGCGTCCTGGCACCGATGGTCGGCATTATCGGCAGCATTCAGGCAAATGAGGCGATCAAGGTACTGGTAGGTGCCGGTAACCCCTTGACGGGCCGACTGCTCGTGATAGACGCCTTACACATGCAGTGGCGCACCCTGACGCTCAAAGCCGATCCGCAATGCTCTGTGTGTTCCGGCCCCCTTTCAGATTGAGGCCGATTTCAAGAATGTCCGCCTCCACCTGGGATTTGGACACCCTGGGCACCGAAGCCGTCATGATCCGGGACGGGCGGATCCAGTTCTTGCGATACTCGTGCCGGCTCTTACCATAGTCCTTGATGATGCGTTTCACATACTTCTCCGTTTCCGGGTAGGGGGGAACCCCCCGGTACTTCACGACCGACCCTTCTCCGGCGTTGTACCCGGCCAACGCAAACCGCAGATCACCCTTGAAATAGGCCAGCAGCCATCGAAGATAGGACATTCCGCCCCTGATATTCTGCTCCAGATCTTTAAGATCGGTGACCCCGAAGCGTTTGGCGGTGAGCGGCATCAGTTGCATGAGGCCGCAGGCGTTCTTGCCTGAGCATGCACGGGTCTTGAAAGAGGATTCCGCGGCGATGACCGATAGCACCAGATTGCTGTCCAGACCAAACTGAGGCGCGAACCTTTCGACCGTCTCTACGATGCGTCCGCAATGGGATCTACGACAGCGCCGGTCCAACCATTGCGGGCGGGCCACATGGGCGCATACGTCTCTGGACGGTGCGGCACCGCTGTCCAGTTGTTGCAGCAGGCGTTGAGAGTATACGTCCCCCAGGGCCGCCGCCTGTTTGAACCAGTGCGCCGCTACCGCTTCATCCCGCGCCACGCCTTTACCGATGAGAAACATCCAACCCAGATTCTTCTGCCCGAAAGCCGATCCCTGGTAGGCCGCGCGACAGAACCAGATCAGGGCCTTTTCCGGATCCTCGGGCATGCCCTGGCCATACTGGAAGATCAGCCCCATTTCCACCTGAGCCGTGGTTTCTCCCTGCTTTGCCAGCTGCCTTATCTCATCAACCTTGAGACCTGCCAGATCGGCGTACCCCGGCGCAGACAAGACTGACCAAACAAGCACCTGCAGTATGAATCCTGATAGCCGTGTCACCTCACCCTCCTTTGTCCCGTGTTCTCGGGAACCCTATGGGCCGTATACCAGGATCTAAGCAATAAGGATGCCTTACCTATTTTTTATATATTTTTCAGCTCGTTAACTGCGTTAATACTATTTTTCTCAAGAATGAGACGGGGAAGTGGAAAATATCCTGACAATGGATTCAGGATCGATTCGCTGCCTGGGGGAGCAAAGCGCTTCGAGATCGCGATGGGTAAAAAATAATTTTTTCAGCCTACAGGGTGGAGACACTCGTCAGGGGCCTCCCAATCGCCAACTTATTCCCTGTTGTTGCAAGCGACAGCGGTATGCCTGTATCTTTCCCCCCTCAATGGAAGCACTTATCGAGATTCAACATCTTTTCCGCAACTACGGCGATTATCAGGCGGTACAAGATCTCAGTTTCGCCGTACACCGGGGCGAAGTGCTGGGGTTCCTGGGGCCCAACGGGGCCGGCAAATCCACTACCATGCGGATGATCACCGGCAATCTTGCCCCCAGTTCCGGATCCGTATACATAGG
>JAUXGQ010000455.1 GCA_030621975.1 Gammaproteobacteria bacterium
GTAATAATCGCGGTCAACAATGCCCTGATCCGCAAGAAAAAGTCCCCAGAGATAGTCCGAATCGTCAGCCAGCAGGGTGTTGTCGAGGTCGAAAATGGCCAGTGTCATGGTGGGATCATCGTTGAATCAGCGGTTACAGTCGTAACCACCGGAAAAACCTCACTAAGTTTTATCTTGATTTTTAACTTCACCAGAGAGAACACAGACGATGATTTTTTTTGGCCAAGGAATCTCTTTCCAAACTCTGTGTTCTCTGTGGTTAACTGAATAAATACCTTGAATTTGCTTTATTAGCAATAACTTATGTTTTGGTTCGGCTTGCTGGGGAGTGGTGAAATGTGAAAAAATCTTCCCAATAGCTGATTATTCCAGAAAAACTCGTGATAGATTCGGAAGGTTACAGAGCCAACGTTGGCATTATTCTGTGCAATAAGCAACGCCGTTTGTTCTGGGGACGGCGCGTGCGTCAGAATGCCTGGCAGTTTCCCCAAGGGGGGATCAAGGCATCGGAAACACCCGAACAGGCGATGTTCCGGGAATTAGAGGAAGAGGTTGGTCTGAAACCGGAACATGTGGAGATTCTGGGCAGTACCCGCGGTTGGCTGCATTATCGGCTTCCCAAACGCTTCATACGATGGAACAGCGAGCCCTTGTGCATCGGCCAGAAACAGATCTGGTTCCTGCTCAAGATCACCTGCGGGGAAGGAGACTTCTGCCTGGACGCCTCGGAAAGGCCGGAGTTTGATCATTGGCGCTGGGTGAAATACTGGCAGCCCGTACGCGAAGTGGTTTATTTTAAACGCAAAGTCTATTCCAGAGCGCTTGAAGAGCTGGCTCCTCTGCTTTACCCGGAAGGCGCCCCCGTACGTCCCCACGCCAACTATCTGCGTTTGAGTCGTCGCTAGGACACCCGATCGAGTAATTGATGCTAGACATCCTTCACCGTATCGTTCACAAGGTCAATACCGCGCCGGATCTGGGGCAGGCGCTCGGCCTGATAGTGCAGGGGGTCAAGCAGGCGATCAATGCGGACGTCTGTTCGGTCTATCTCACGGACTTCGAGAAACGCGAACACGTGCTTCAGGCCACGGACGGGCTGCGTCCCGAAGCCGTGGGCAAGGTGCGTCTGCCTCTGTACCGGGGATTGATCGGCCTTGTCTGTGAACGGGCCGAACCCCTCAATCTCGATGATGCTCCCTCTCATCCGCGCTACCTGTTCGCCAGTGAATCCGGTGAAAAGGCTTATCACGGTTTCCTGGGTGCCCCCATTATCCAGAACCGCAAGGTGTTGGGCGTGCTGGTGGTACGCCAGCTCGAACCCCGCAGGTTCGACGACGACGAGGTGACCTTTCTTTTCACCCTGGCGGCCCAGCTTGCCGGGGCGATTACCCACGCCCGGGCGAGCGGTGAGCTGGCTTCGTTACAGGAGCGGGAGGCCGCGCCAACCCGTTTTCTGGAGGGGCGACCCAGCGCCAACGGCGTGGCACTGGGTACTGTGGTAGTGGCTTACCCACCGGCGGATCTGGAGGCCATCCCGGATCTGCCCGTGGCAGATCCCGCCCAGGAGGAACAGGCCCTGCGCTGCGCCGTCTCGGCCGTGAAAAAAGATCTGCGCGGCCTGCAGATGCGTATCGAGGACCATCTGAGCGCTGAGGACCGGGCCCTGTTCGACGCCTGGCTGCTGATGTTGGAAAGCAACAGCCTCATCGATCGCACGGTGGAGCGTATCCGGGGGGGGAACTGGGCTCCCGGCGCCCTGCGCGAAACCATCGAGGAGCACGCGGAGGTATTCGACGCCATGGATGACGTCTATCTCCGGGAGCGCGCCTCGGATGTAAGGGATCTGGGCAGACGCATTCTGATGTATCTGCAAAGCGACGCTCCGCGGACGGTGGATTATCCATCCGATACCATTCTGGTCGGTGAGGACCTGAGTGCGGTTCAGTTGGCGGAGGTGCCCAAGGAGCGGCTTGCGGGGGTGATCTCCACTACCGGTTCCACCTCCTCCCATGTGGCCATTCTGGCGCGCGGCATGGGTGTGCCGGCGGTGATGGGGGTGGAAGCCCTTCCGGTGAGCCGGATGGACGGACGGGAGGTAATCATCGATGGCTACCAGGGTCGGGTCTATGTGTCGCCGGCCCCTTCGGTGCGCAGCGAATACCAGCGCCTGGCCGAAGAAGATCGCGCCCTGTCCAGCGAGCTCGACGCTCTGCGACATCAGCCTGCGGAAACCACGGACGGCATTGGCATCCCCCTGTACCTGAATACCGGACTGGTGCTGGAAACCAATGTCCCGGCGCCGGAAGAGGCGGCGGGTATTGGTTTGTACCGCACCGAAGTGCCGTTTCTGATTCGGGACCGTTTCCCCGGGGAAACGGTCCAGATGGCCAATTATCAGCGGGTGCTCAGCAGCTTTGCACCGCGTCCGGTTACCCTGCGCACCCTGGATATCGGCGGTGACAAGCCCTTGCCCTATTTTCCCGTGGTCGAGTCCAACCCTTTTCTCGGCTGGCGGGGTATCCGGATCTCCCTGGATCATCCCGAGATCTTTCTTACCCAATTGCGGGCCATGCTGCGCGCCGCCGTGGGTCTGGGCAATCTGCGGCTGTTGCTGCCGATGATCAGTACCGTGGAGGAGGTGGATGAAGCCCTGTCGCTGATTCGGCGTGCCCACGACGAACTCGTGGAAGAGGGCTATAAGGTCAGCATGCCCCCTGTCGGGGCAATGATCGAAGTGCCCGCGGCGGTCTATCAGACCGAGGCGCTGGCGAAACGGGTGGATTTTCTGTCCGTCGGCAGTAACGATCTGACTCAGTATCTATTGGCCGTCGACCGCAATAACGCGCACGTGGCAAAGATATACAACGAGTTGCACCCGGCGGTGCTGCGAGCCCTGATCCAGGTCGTCGCGGGTGGGCACGCCCATCGGCGGGAAGTGAGCATATGTGGCGAAATGGCGGGTAATCCGCTGGCAGTGCCACTGCTGTTGGGCATGGGGGTCGACAGCCTCAGCA
>JAUXGQ010000368.1 GCA_030621975.1 Gammaproteobacteria bacterium
GGGTGCAAACAACTTCTCCACACTGTCCCAAGATAAACGGGATGAGGTAGCGGGGCTGGCGGCGGGGGCCGGCCGAGGGACGCAACCCGGAGTTTTTTTCCGGCTGGTCCGTGACAGGGCAATGTTCCTTTACTATTCCACGCCCAAGGCATGGGCCGGCATTGGATTTAACGGGCCGCCGCAGTGGAACGGGTATCCGGATTACCAGTTGCCGCCTCGGACAGCGGGGTAGCGCCATGTCCGATTACGACGTAGTTGTTGTCGGTTCCGGCGCCGGTGGCGGAACCTGTGCGTGGAAATTGGCAGCGAACGGCGTGCGAGTCCTGTTGCTGGAGGCGGGACCGGCATATGATCCGTACCAGGACTACCGCCTGCACCGCAACGACTGGGAAGCCGTCAGATTCCCTACCAAGATGCCGGCCACACGGCGGTACACCTTTGCGCCAATGCAGGAACTGGAATCACGCTGGTCCCATTTGCGCTCCTGGACACACGTCACGGGGCAACTGGTGAAGGGGAAGACTCGAAAACCAGGGACTTATCACCACGTGCTCGGGCTGGGCGGAAGTACGCTGCACTTTCAGGGTGAGGCGCATCGGCTACACCCCGATGCCATGCGTATGCAGTCCCGCTTCGGGGTGGCCGCCGACTGGCCACTGAAATACGAAGATCTGGAACCCTTCTATCTGGAGGCGGAAAGCCTGGTCGGCGTCGCAGGACCGGCCGACACCGGAGCCCGATGGCGAAGCGCTCCCTACCCTTTACCCCCTCACGGTCTAGGCTACGCAAGCCAGAAGCTCGCTGATGCCTGCAAGACACTCGGACTCTCGTGGCAACCGAATTCCCTCGCCATCCTGTCCCGCCCTTTTGATGACCGGCCGCCCTGCAACTACTGCAATAATTGCCACCGCGGCTGCCCGCGCCGGGACAAGGGAAGCATTGACGTGACCTACATCGCCAAGGCCCGCGCCACCGGTCGGTGCACCATACGTACCGGATGCCGTGTGCTGCGAGTGGAAGCGGGGAAAGGCGACCGGGTCAGCGGACTCGTCTACAGGGATGCACAAGGGAGTGACCATAAGGTCAAAGCGCGGGCCTATGTGATCGCCTGTGGCACCATCGAGACCCCGCGTCTGTTACTCGCCTCGGAGGACGGCAATGCGCCCCATGGTCTCGCCAATGAATCTGGACTGGTCGGCCGCAACCTGATGGAGTCTCTTTCCTGGGCGAGCGTGGGCCTGCATCCCGAGCCCCTGGGCAGTTACCGGGGCGTGCCAGCGGACGGCATCTGCTGGGATTTCAATGCCCCGGATGCTGTTTCCGGCGTACCCGGGGGCATTCGCCTGCACCATGGCACGGTTTTCTCGGACTTGCTTGGCCCGATTGCCTACTCGAAGCGAGTCGTCGGGGAGGGATGGGGCCGCGAGCACAAGCTGAAAATGCGGGACCGGTTCGGTCGCGCAGTTGGCGTTGGGGGGCTCGGTGAGTTCCTGCCCAACCCGCGAACCTATGTCGACCTCGACCCCAACTACAGCGACCAGACGGGCCTGCCGCTGCCGCGTATTCACAGTTACGTCGCAGACACTGACCTCAAGCGACTGGAGTTCATAGCACGCACGACCCAACGCATCCTGGAGGCGGCGGGCGTGGATCAGGTACTAGAGAAGCTGGGTACCTACGACAGGTTCAACACGACTCATGTCTTCGGCACCTGCCGTATGGGCGAAGATCCGGAGTCATCGGTGGTGGATGGGTGGGGCCGCAATCACCGCTGGCGAAACCTGTATGTAATGGACGCGAGTGTATTTCCGAGTTCAGGGGGAGGAGAATCACCTTCCCTGACCATCCAGGCGCTGTCGCTGCGCAACGCGGAGCGTCTGACAACTATGCTGTCCGGTCGAGACCTCTGAAAAACGCATAAGTTTCCTGGTCCGCCCAGATAACACCGGCAGGTCTACTGAGTATTCGGTTATCTATCTGGTGAGTTCAGGTTGGCGGGCACGAACCAGAGTTCCATATTGGAAATCTGTGGTATTGCTAGTGAACGCCGCTGAGCTGGTGATTTGTGAGTGCATCTGGCGTGCGGATGGTTCACGGGGCTAGCCCGGATTCCCCCACGGCGCAGGCGTGGCGTTCCAGGCCCGCCGCTGCCTGGGCCACCGCCCGGAATACGGCACGGCCCTTGTTCATGGTTTCCTTCCATTCGAGGTCCGGCCGGGAATCGGCGACTATGCCTGCGCCGGCCTGGATATGCAGGATCTTGTTCTTGATCACCGCCGTGCGGATGGCAATGGCCGTGTCCATGTTGCCGTTCCACGAAAGATAGCCCACGGCCCCGGAATATACGCCCCGCTTCACCGGCTCCAGCTCGTCTATGATCTCCATGGCCCGGATTTTGGGTGCCCCGCTGACGGTACCGGCGGGGAAGGTGGCACGCAGCACGTCGATGGCGGTCATGCCCGGCTTCAGCTCTCCGGTCACGTTGGAGACGATGTGCATGACGTGGGAATAGCGCTCCACGATCATCTTGTCGGTCAGCTTCACGCTGCCGATCTCCGAAACCCGACCGGTGTCGTTGCGCCCCAGATCGATCAGCATCAGATGCTCCGCCAGTTCCTTGGGGTCGGCCAGGAGCTCTTCTCCCATGGCCTTGTCCTCGGCATCGTTATGACCCCGACGCCGGGTACCGGCAATGGGCCTGACGGTGACCACGCCGTCTTCCAGTCGCGTGAGGATCTCGGGGGATGAGCCCACGACATAAAAATCGTCCAGGTTCAGAAAATACATGTACGGGGAGGGGTTCAAGCCGCGCAGGGCACGGTAGAGATCCAATGGCGGGGCGTCGAAGGGGATGGAGAGGCGCTGGGAAAGCACCACCTGCATGGCGTCCCCCTCCAGCACGTACTCTTTTACCCGCTCCACCGCCTGCTTGAAACCGGCCTCGGTGAAACCGGACACAAAATCCGATTCATCGATGGATTTGAACGGGGCCCGGGGCTGCGCCGGCACGGGTCCCCGCAGTCTGGCCACCAGTTCCCGGATGCGTGCATCGGCGGTATCCAGGGTATCGCCCCGGGTGGGGTCTACATGCACGATCACGTACAGGCGCCCGCGCAGATTGTCGAACACCACCACTTCGTCCGAGACCATCAGCAGGATGTCCGGCGTACCGATCCGGTCCGGGTTCGGGCACTGCGCCAGGCGCTGTTCGATGTAACGCACCGTATCGTAGCCGAAGTACCCCACCAGCCCGCCGGTAAAGCGCGGCAGGTCCAGGGGGTCGGCGACCCGGTAGCGGGCCTGGAAGTCCTGGATCCATGCCAGGGGATCCTCGCTCTCCAGGGTTTCCACGACCCGACCGTCGGTTTCGACCCGGATCTGACGCCCCGTCACCCGCAGCAGGGTACGACAGGGCAACCCGATTATGGAATACCGGCCCCATTTTTCCCCACCTTGCACGGACTCGAAGAGGTAGGAATACGGCCCATCGGCGAGTTTCAGATAGGCGCTCAAAGGCGTATCAAGGTCCTCCAGGACCTCGCAGGTGACGGGGATGCGATTGTGGCCTTGGGCGGCCAGCAGATCAAATTGTTCAGGGGTCATGTCGTTTTCCACTCCGTCGTAGGA
>JAUXGQ010000010.1 GCA_030621975.1 Gammaproteobacteria bacterium
GATGCCTGGGTAGATGCCTGGGTAGATGGGTAGATGGACCGAAGCCGCTCTCCTGCGTTTTAAGGGTTTCTCATGCAGCACCCGGTATGCTGGTATTAGTTTCGGCTGAAAACGGCTTAGAACTCGGTTTCCGGTGGTTTCATCCGGTGTTTCATCCCCTGTGTGTCCCCCGTGTGGTGTGGGTAGGTCCGCTGTGTGGTGTGGGGTAATGCGGTAATTTTAGGTCCGCCGTGGGTTTTTTTTGATATTTGTATAAATTTTTCGGTTAAGCACTGCGAGTTTAAGCCCCGCCGGCGAAAGGCCCCCTAAAGGGGGTTGCCTTTCTCCACGGGGACTTTAACTTTAGCGCGCGCTTATTGCTTAATGCCCCGCCGGCGGGGCTTGGCGGGGCTTGGCGGGGCTAAGGCCAAAGGGGGTATAAAGCATTGAAGCAGTTGAAGTTTAAGGGTCGCCAGGAATTATATTCCCGGTACAGGTTTTTTTCCTGAAATCCCGTTTTTCAAAAAACAGCGAAAAAACCGTAACGGCGGGGCTTGGCGGGGCTTGGCGGGGCTAAGGGAAAGTGCCTTGTAGACCATTGATTCTGTTGAGGTTAAAGCCCCGCCGTCGGGGTCTTGAAATTTGCCGTCTGAAAATCACGTAAGCGGGACAAATAGGGGACAAATAGGGGGCAAACGGTGATTCTGGGGTGAATAGCGCCGAATAGCGCCGATACTAAATTTTGGCCAAAAAGGTTAAGTAGTTGATTGCATTGAAATGATTTAGGTCCGCCTTAGGTCCGCCTTAGGTCCGCCTTAGGTCCGCCGTCCAAACGGCGGGGCTTGGCGGGGCTAAAATCCGTGCTCGCCGGCGGGGCTTGGCGGGGCTTGGCGGGGCATGGTGTCCGAGGCAAACAGGAAGTACATGGCGCCGCCGCGTTTCTCGCCTCTGTTGGCGTCTTTCTTGACGAGGGCGTTACGCGCCAGGAGTGCATCGATAGCGGCCCGTATTTCGATCCGGTTCATATTGAGTTCCCGGCGTTGGCTGATGAGTGTTTCCTTGCTGAACTGGCTGGGTGGTGTGGTGGTCAGGTTGTGTTTGATGAAGGTCAGCACCTGTTCCTGCTGTGACGCGGCCACATCGGAGGGTGTGCGTGGTGGATCGGCGATGGCCCACTGGAAGGCGTATTCATCGCGGGAGAGCCAGATAATCGGTTGTGGTTTGGCGTAGGTGGTCTTGGGGATGTGCATCTGGATGAACTGCGGTCCGTTGAGAGACGCCGGGATGGTCTGGTCATCGGGGTCGATGTTATGGAGGATGCGCACGAAGCGGCAGCCATCGGGCAGGGCGGTACCGCCCCGGGCGGCGTAGGCATCCGTCAGGCGTTCCCTGGATGAGAGTTGCGATACGTGGTGGATCAGTTGAATGGCGACGCTGGTAATGGCGATGATACGCCGGCAAGCCATGATGATGCCCTGTTCAGAGTCGTTGATGCGGCCCTCGCCCGTGCCAAAGGAGATCAGGGGGTCGAGGATCAGGAGGGTGATGGGGTCGGTTTTTGCCTGGGCCTGGATGGCATCGATCAGGTGCTGGGTGTTGATGGATATCTCGACGACATCGTGGCTGATCTCCGTCAGCCTGAATATCTCGGAGGTAAGATCCTTGATGAGCAGTTGCTCGCGGACCTGGGTTGTCTGTTCGTCGGTGAGGTCCATGGCCTGGCATATTTTGCGGGCCCGGGCGACGAGGATGTGGCGTGGATCCTCGGCGGTAAGGTACATGACGGGGCCAGGTCGAAGTATTTTGCGGCCGTAGAGCGGAATGGCAAGAATGATACAGATGGCCTCATATATCTGGATGGTGGATTTGCCGGTACCACCGCCAGCCGAGATGAGACCGAGATCCTGCCAGATCAGGTTTTCGACGACGCACGGGGGGGCGGATTGGGCGGTATCCCACTCGTGCTGCGTGATGATTTTGGGTAGCTCGAACAGCTTGGGTGTCGGGAGATCGACGGCCACCGCGGTAAAGTCGTGAGGCATCAGTGAGTCCTTGCCGTGGTGGTGTTGTGCTGTGCCGGACAGAACAGTGTTAAGCGAGGGGGTAGATTGCCGATCTCGCCGATGACAACGACACGAGCGGCACCCTGCTTGACGAGGTGGACGCCGAAATCATGGATGAGATCCGGGTTATGTTCCGACGAAAGCAACAGGACGATATCCTCGCCGGCAACCTGCCAGTGATAGTTCCGGTAGTCTGCGGCGTCCGGCATGACCAGGGGCTGCCGATCACGGTACACACCCTGGATGATCTTGGCGTGATCCCAGGCGTGTTTGCCCACGGTGATCCAGATGCCGTTGGGGTGAGAACGGAAATCGCGGCCGTATGGGGGGTTTTTCATGCCCCCGTCGACACGTCATCGAGGGAGGCCAGCCAGCGGGCCTCGTCAGCCGGCAGAATGCGCATGATCTGAGGCGACAGGCGCACCACGCGCGGCATCAGACCCTGCTTGGCCTGGCGGTAGAAGGTCGGCTTGCTGATATTGTGGCGCTTGCAGAACTCAGGGATGGTCGAAGATGTCTGAGACATGGACGTTGGATCTCCTTCTGGCAGAGTTCGGTTGATTCCGGTTGAAACGACATCGTTACTGGTTGACAGTAAACCCCAGGCGGCCGTATGGTGTCAAACAGTGGGGCCGATCACGGTTCCACGTGAAACTACCTGGAGGAAAGTGAACATGAGACCAGACTTATTCAACAACACCGTGAATCAGCTCCTGTATGGGCACACCCAGAACGAGTTGAGCGAGAAGCTGTCCGAATGCGTGGAGGCGGCACGCGAATCAGGCAAGGTTGCCCGACTGACCCTGACCCTGACGATCAAACCGATCGGTCACGATACCGGACAGTATGAGATCAGGGACCAGATCAAAACAATGCTGCCGTCCCTGGATCGTGGTATGACCCTGATGTTCGGTACCCCGGAAGGAAACCTGCAACGCGACGACCCGCATCAGCCGGATCTGCCGCTTCGTGTCATCCCGGATCTGCCGGAGATCAATAAACAACTGAGAAACGTGGAGGACGAACAATGAGTGAGAAGACAGGCATAGAGGCCGCCATAGAGGCCGGTAAGATTATAGGCGCACAGGAGCTGGTGGTAGTTGAAGGGACTCCGTTCCTGATCGTTCCGGACAATTTCAAACTGGAACGCATGGAACAGTACATGGCCACCCCGCGCCGCATTAAACAGACGGTGATGGTCAATACGGCAGAGGGGTTCTCCGAGTATTACAACCGTTTTGCTACCGATTCGTCCTGTATTTTCGCCGATATCGAGAAGGCGCGGTTCGTTGGGATCATCGACTACCACTCAGTGGCTTCGCCGGGATGGGGCGACCATCAGGTTGTTCTGTCATGCAGAAGAACCGACGAATGGAGTGCATGGGTCGATCACAGCGGAGCACAGATGAGCCAAGTCGAGTTTGCCCGGTTCATCGAAGACAACCTGGAAGAGATCCGTTCTCCGTCCGGTGCTGAAATGCTTGAAATAGCCATGACCCTGCAAGCGAAGACGAAGGTGAACTGGGAGAGCGGCATCCGGCTGAGTGACGGGCAGGTGCAATTCGGATACGCCGAAGAGATCAACGGCACTGCCGGTGCCATGGGACAGCTTAAAATCCCGGAGAAACTGAAGCTCGGCATCCGCGTGTTCGAGGGCGATAGGGCAGGCTACGAGATGGAGGCACGTTTTCGCTACCGTACCGAGAAGGGCCGCCTGACGATGTGGTATGACCTGGTGCGCTACCACAAGGTGTACCGTTCCGCCGTCAGGGATGTGGCCATGGCGATAGCAAAGGATAAGGCTGGATTGTTCATCGAGGGGGTAGCCTGATAGTATCCAGGATGTAACCGCCGACCACGTATCGCAGGAGTCTCTGATCTCCGTTCCAGGGCGCCGCGTGGTTGGCGGTTTTTTTGTGGTCAGGGTATTACCGCACAGTGGCGTGAGTGATCAGGGGATATCCTCCACACCCCGCACCACGGCGGCAATGCCGCCTGCTTCGGTCAGCTTATCGATGAAATTCTTCTGTGGCTTGCTGGCCCTGCCGGTCGCTTTCTTGATCTCTAATCCGGTGAACACGGCGACGCGCTGACCCACCATGTCAGGGGTGATGATAACGGAGTTCCAGCCGATGAGGTCCGATCCTCCCGGGTTGCACACCCCGTATCTGATGCGACGGGCACCGCGTACCAGGGCATCGCCCGATGGGTAGAATGTGGTTTTACCGACGATAGCCATGCCCTGGTTGTTGCGGAACAGAATATAGCCTCTGGCGCTCGCTGCCAGGCACACCTCGTCCTGGATTCTCTTCTCTGATTTCTGATTCATAGTTGAATTATAGGACAGATCGTCCTATCGTTAACAGATGCCTGAGAAAAAAACAGACATAATCAGCGAGCCGAACGTGATCCCGGATGGGGGCACCGCGAAGCCTGACCGGGTGATTGAATCCCCTGCTCTGAAGAAACAGACAAGGAAGCGGAACCGGGGGCCGTCAAAGCAAGAGCGGCTGATGGTGAAATATTATCTGGAAGACCCGGACAGGGTTATGGCATCGGCGTTCAAAAAAGCGTTCGCCAGCAAGCTGAGTTCATACAAAGACAGCGTGTCGGTATGCAATGCCGCCAGTCAGTTGTTCGGGCAGGATAGAGTCAAGAAATATCTGCTCACCCAATCGGGTAAATTCATTGGAGCGAAGAAGGACGAGGTGATCGGGCGACCCGCGCTGTCCGACCGGGAGCGACTGGCGGCTCACTACTACCTGGCGGACCCGGAGAGGCGTAAGCAACATGCTGTCATGCGAGCGTTCTGCCCGAATGGCATAGAGGAGCACTCGACGACGGACAAAGCCATCGTAAAAAGAGCAAAGATTCTGTTCAGGCGGCCAGCTTTTGCGAAATATCTCTACGAAGAGATGGAGCGATTGAACCGCAAGCTGATTATTTCCGAAGAGGCGGTTCTTCAGGAATGGGCCACCATTGGGTTGCTCGATCCCGGCGATGCTTACGACGCAGAAGGCAATTTGCTCCCGGTCAATAAAATGCCGTTGCACGTCAGGAAGTGTATTGCATCCGTCGATGTCGATGAGCACAGCGGCACCAAGCGGATTAAGTTTCACTCTAAGGCTGCCGCGCTGGACTCCATCGGTAAGCACTTCGGGCTGTTCAAGCAGATCAAAGAGGTCAGGCTGCGGTGGATGGATGATGCAAGCGTGGCCGAAAAACTGGAACGGCGCCGCTACATCGAGCTTGAGCTACAGAAACGTGGGTTGTTGCCACCGCCGATGGACGAGCATGACGAAAACATCATAGACGGGGTGATACTGTCTCCGGATAGGCATGACGACGAATATGACGACGACGAATATGACGACGACGACTAACCCCCGATACAATACAACTCTGGCGTATTCACGAGGGCCTATAAATAGCGTCGTTGATCCGATGCTGCGTGACTATGCTGGTTTCAGCGATGATGAACTGCTCACCGAGCTGGATATGGTAGATATCAAAGTTGAGGCCGATCTCAGTACGGCGTCGTTCAGGGAGTTCGTGAAGCAGGCATGGAAGGTGATCGAGCCCGGGCGTGAACTGGTCTGGAACTGGCACATCGATTATGTCTGTGAGTATCTGGAAGCGTTCCACAAAAGGAAGAGGCTGTCCGATAAACGAATATTGAACAGGATGATTCTGAACATCCCGGTGAGGAGCATGAAGAGTCTCCTGGTCAGCGTGTTTTACATACCGTGGGTATGGACAGAGGATCCATCACATCAGTTTCTCACGCTATCCCACAACGACAAGCTGGCCCAGCGTGATGCCGTCAAGAGCCGGGTGATTATCAACAGTGAGTGGTATCAGCGTAGATGGGGGAAGCGTTTCAGGATCAGGGCCGATCAGAACGAGAAATCTCGCTACGAGACGAACAAGAACGGCCACCGCATTGCAATGGGTATGAAGTCCCGTGGTACGGGCGAGAATGCCGACACGATCATAATCGATGATCCGCACGACGCATCGCAGGCGCAGAGCGAGGCGGATAGAAGTGCTGTGCTGGAAGCCTACGATAATAAATTCTCAACCCGCCTGAATGATCCCATCAAGGGCGGCGTGTGCCTGATCATGCAGCGACTTCATGAGCTGGATTTGACAGGGCACTTGCTGAAATTCCAGCGGGCATACGATCCGGACAGGGACAACATTGATATGGACGACATCGACGAGCCGTGGGAACACCTCTGCTTGGAGATGACATACGGGGGGAAACCTCGATACCTGTCATCGTTGGGCCTCGACGAGCCGAGGAAAGAGGAGGGAGAACTGCTCTGGCCGGCGCGGTTTCCGAGGACCGTTGTCGAAAGAATCACTAAAAGACTGGGGAGTTACGGCTCAAGTGGGCAACTACAGCAGAAGCCTACCCCAGCCAGCGGCGGCATCCTGAAGAAAGCCTGGTGGCGCATGTGGCCGAGCGACAGGCCGTTCCCGACCTGCGTATACCTGATCCAGTCATACGATACCGCGTTCACGAAAGAGGATCACCAGATCAACGCCAGCTCTTCATCGAGCGTGTCATCGTACTCTGCAAGGTCTACCTGGGGGGTGTTCTACAACGAGTTGAGGGGTCGGTACTGCATTCTGCTGGTTGAGGCATGGCGGGATAAGTGCGAGTACCCAACCCTGAGAAAAGAGGCGAAGACCGCCTACCAGGAGCAGGATCCGGATATGGTGCTGATTGAGGACAAGGCGTCCGGCTCGTCGCTGATACCTGACCTCAGACGTGCCGGTGTGCCAGTGGTGACGGCCACCCCGGGGCGCAGCAAGCGGGCGAGGGGGGAGGACAAGATATTCCGGACGTATTCCGTGCAGTCGATTCTGGAGTCAGGTCTGGTGTACTACCCGAACCGGATATGGGCCGAAGAGTTTGTGGAAGACGTGGGAATGTTTCCGAACGGTGCTTCAAACGACTGGACGGATACGCTCACTCAGGCATGGGAGCGGATTAGAAAGATGTTCCTGATCAACCATCCGGACGATGTGACGGACGAAGAGGACATGGAAGAGCACGAAGAGAAGGATGCCTCTGAGAGATCGGCAGTGTATGGTTGACTATCTGGAGACCCACAAACTGGGAAAAGGGGCCGAAGTTTGCCCCGTATGCGGCGTTTCCCGGGAAAGAATCGAGGATTTGAAATTGACATGCGAGCGTGCTAAGCGTATGACTGGGCGCAGGAACCGGCATGTTTTATCCAACGATGGCGAATATCTGAAGCCGAGGCGACAGAAGTGAAGAGAAATCCGGACCTGGAAATCGGTGGATTCGAGAAAAACAGGCGAAGCAGGGCACTGATCCACACTCGCCGCGACCGATCCCGCAAGTCACTCCCTCGCTACTCCAAGAACCGGCACGTCAAGCTGTCAGGAACCTGAGATGCCTTACAACCCATCCATTGACGACGAACTCGACGTCAAAGTGCTGAGGGATGAAGACCACCTGAACAACCTGAGAGCGATCCGCTCTGTTGTCGGTGAGGCAGGACTCACCGATGAGGATATGGAGTTCGTCGCGCAGTATGAACCTGATCCGGGCATAGCCGAACAGGACTTCGGGGCAAATCTGGCCGAATTTATCGACGAGTCGGCCATGGCGACGCTGGCCAGTGAGGTTATCCAGTCGTTCGACTGGGACCACGAATCCAGGAAAGACTGGTACGAGCGCGAGGTTCGCGGCATACGGATGCTGGGTATCACCAGCAAAACGGACGGTGGCGCGAAGTTCGCTGGAGCATCCAAGGCGGTCCATCCGATGCTGGCCGAGGCGTGTGTGCAGTTTCAGGCGCGGATGATCTCTGAAGTCTGGCCGGCGCATGGCCCGGTAAAGATGGTGACAGTAGGCCAGAGTAGCGACGAGAAGGATCAGCAGGCAAGCAGGGTGGGTTCGTTCATGAACTACACGCTGAACAACAAAATGCCGGGGGCGTTCGATGCCGAGGACATGGCATACCTGCGATTGCCGATGTCAGGTAGCGTGTTCAAGAAGGTTTACCACGATCCCGTCTACGGTCACATGGATGACTTCATACCACCCGATGAATTCGTGGTGCCGTACAATGCCATCGATCTGCGCACCGCCCCCCGCTATACACACGTTCTGTTTCTGTTCCCCAATGAAGTAAAGCGGTACCAGCTCACAGGCTATTACCGTGACATCGAGATTGCCCCGCCAGATGAGCGTTCACTCGAGCGTGTTTTTTATGAAGAGGTGAAGGATTCCGAGGGGCAGACGATCTGGGAGCGGTCCGAGGATCAGCGCCACACGTTCCTGGAGCAGCACGTATCGCTTGACCTGACGGGGTTCGAGCATCGTGGCGAGGATGGCGAGAAGTCCGGGTTAGAGCTGCCCTACGTGGTGACAGTGGATTACGACAGCCAGAAGGTGCTATCGATTCGCCGCAACTGGAAGGAAGCCGATCCGCTGTATGTCAAGCGCGAATGGTTCGTCCACAAGAAATTCACGCCAGGCTTTGGGTTCTACGGCTACGGGTTTTTCCATTGGATCGGCTCGCTGACAACGGCGGCGGCTGGCGCCCTGCGGGCCCTGCTGGACGCCGCACAGTTCAGCAACCTGCCGGCAGGGTATCGCCCGAAAGATGCTCGCTCGTTGAGCGGCGAGGCACCGCTGGCCCCCGGGGAATGGCGTGAGACGGATATGCAGCCGGACGAGCTGCGCAATGCGTTCTTCTCGCTTCCCTACAAAGAGCCCAGCATGGTGCTGTTCAATTTGATGGGATCCCTGGAGGAACTGGGCAGGCGGTTTGCTTCAACGACAGATGTGTTGATCGGTGCCGAAACAGGCAATGTTCCGGTGGGCACCACCCTGGCGAGAATCGATCAGGGACAGAAGATTACCAGCTCCATCAATAAGCGTATTTACCGCGCTAACACCCTCGAATACCGAATGCTTCACGATCAGATCAGTGAACACATGCCGGAGGAAGGCTATCCGTTCGTCTATAATGGGGTCGAGAGCACGATAGCGAAGCAGGACTTCGATGGTCGGGTGGACGTGTTCCCGGTCGCGGATCCGGAGGTGGCGACAAGTACACAACGGATCATTCAGAGTCAGCTTCTGATGGAGATGGCGTCGCAGGCGCCACATCTCTATGATCTGCGATCCGTACACCGACGGGCACTGTCTGCCGTGCGGCTTCAGGACATCGACGAAGTGCTGAAGCCAGAAGCGAAGGTTCCCCGTCGCGGTCCCGTTGAAGAGAACATGGCGATGACGATCGGCAAGCCCGTGAAGGCCAGGGCTGACGAGGATCACGCGGCGCACGGGATGGTGCATGAGCGATGGTTCGATGGGTTGCCGAAGAACATGCAGAGCAACCTGCAATCGCCGCTTATGGCGCACATGGCTGAACACGAGGCATGGGCATACTACATCCAGATGTCGCAGGCGACAGGTATGTCGCTGCCATCGGATGTAATGGGCGATAATGAGCAGGATATTGACCCTGAGCAGGATCGACAGCTATCGGTACTTGCGGCGCAGGCCGCCCAGATGATGCCGAAGCAGCCGTCACCCGATGAGATCGAGGCGCAGGCAAAGGCGCAGTCGATCCAGACGGAAGACCAGATGAAGGAGCAGGCATCGCAGGCCGAGATTGCCCGGAAGGACAGGCTCACAGAGTCAGAGATTGTCAGGCGCGACGCAATTGCGTCAGCCGAGGCGCGACGCAATGCCGTTATTGCGCAGGACAAGGCGGAGCTGCAAGAAAGCGAGATCCAGATGAACGCGGAGATCGAACGAACGTCCACGGCGGAACGAATTGCCCGGGCGAACGATGAATCGACTATGCGGATTAAGACCCAACAGGCCGAGTCAGGGCAGCGGATTTCGCAGGCGCAGGATGAGTATCAGCAGAAGCAGAAGCTTGCGGAGCAGAAGGCACGGCAGGCACAGGAGCAGAAGGCACGGCAGGCACAGGCACAGGCACAGCAGGCACAGGCACAGCGCGGGCCCGGGAACGAAGACAGAAATAGAGAGCTGATAACGAAGCTCGATGAATTGTCAAAAGAGATTAAAGATATCAAATCGCCTGCCGCTGCCCCACAGGAGATCAACATCTCAGTGGACGCCAAGGGTGGTGTGACGAAACGAATTACCCCGACCTACGACAAGGATGGCAAGATCACTGATCTGATGACCACGGAAGTTTTACCGAAGGGGAAACCTAACTGACAGCCTAGACCCCGCTGTTATATTGACAAGCGGGGGAAGTGTGCATGACTGATCATGAAGTAGAGATAGAGTATTTGAAGCGTGATATCAAGGCGTTGAACCAGAAGGTTGAGGGCTTGCGCAGTCAGTATATTAGCAAAGCCGAATATGCGCCAGTTCAAAAACTGGTATATGGGGTGACAGGATTAATACTCACGGCAACAATTTTGGCCTTATTCGCACTTCTTATAAAGCAGTGAGTGTACGAATTCTCAACGGGCTATCGATGGCGACTATCGCTATCACGGTGTGGCTTCTGGGGTATGTGGGATACCTCATGTTCTATCCTTTCCCGACGGTTACCGTGGTGCAACCCTATCCTGTAATCAACAGAGTTCTTTCCCCTGGTGATCTACTACGGTACAAGCTGGACTATTGTAGGTTTACGGACGCAAACGTGGTGATCATCCATCAGGTACGGGGTGTGGTCAGTCACAGGATACGGGGTGGGGTATCGTTCCAGATGGTGGATTCCAGCTTGCGATTAAGAAAGGGTTGTGGCGTTGCGGTCAAGGGGGTGACACTGCCGGGTAACCTCCCGGCTGGTGAATATTACCTGGAAGAGCAGATCAGCTATGAGGTCAACCCCTTTCAGACGATATTCCACACATTCCGCACTGAGACTTTCGAGGTAATAAATGGAGACATTAGAGGATCAAATCCTCCGACACGAGGGCCTGAGACTGAAACCCTACAAGGACACGCGGGGTAACTTGACTATCGGAGTAGGGCGTAATCTCGAAGCGAACGGGATTAGTCGTCTTGAGGCGACGCTCATGTTTCACAACGACATTGACTCAATGCGGGCAGATGTGGATAGGGCATTGCCCTGGGTTGGATCGATGCCAAGTGAGAGCCGGCGGAATGTGATCTACGACATGGCGTTTAATCTGGGCATTGGTGGGTTGCTGGGATTCAAGCGGATGCTCGCGGCTGCGAAGAGGGGTGATTACGTTGTAGCGGGGGCTGAGATACTTAATTCAAAGTACGCCCGGGACGGGGACACACGGGGAAGAGCGGTCGAGCTGGCTGGGCAGATGGGGTTAACTGGAGACTGAATTATGCCGAATGAAGAATTAATCAGCGAAGAGAAAGAGGTTGCCGAGCGTATAGAGCGAGTCTGCAATACATGCAGATGGTGGACGAGGGAAAGACCGCAACCCGGGACGGTGGAGACATGGGGGCTGGAAATGTTCCCCTTTGGTGAATGCCGGCAATCGCCCCCTACCGCTTTGCCTGGGGACAGGAGGTTTGCAGCCGTGAACGACGTAACAGGTGAATTATTTGTAAATATCAAACTTGCCAGATTCCCGCACACGTACCCGCAGGATTGGTGCGGTGGGTGGGATGAAAGGGCAAAAGTAGAATAACTTTAGTGCCGGTCATGGCAGGTAACTCAACCCGGATTTGGGTTTGATCGGCGTTTAAAAGAACGACTTTCGGGGGTCGTAATTGAGGTAATTGTTATGCCTGAAGGAACTATAGAAAATGCAGGGAATGCCAGTTCCCACATCGTACAGGAAGCGGCGGAAGCATCGGCGTTTGCAAATGTCAAATTCGACGGGACGATTTCAAACATCGCCCTTGGCAATGCCGTCTCTTTCCAGCATTCCATGAACAACGAAATGGTTCGTATGAGCAGGGTGTCTGAAGCTGTTTCCGGTACGCTCGCGGATCGGATTATCAACTCCTCTCCCATGGAGACCGCTGGTGAGGCCAAGATTCTGTACGGCACTCCGCCCACTGGGTTCACGGGTGTCGGTCATTATCCGGCAGAGCCCGCCACTGGATCGTAAATGACCTGAGCGAAAACAATCAACCCGCCTGGAAACAGGCGGGTTGATTTTGAATAAAGGAGCCTAGACCGTGAACGCATTCTTGAAACGACTATTACAGCCGGGAAGTTTTTCTGGATACGGAATGATTGTTGCGGCACTGACGATATTCGGAATACCGGAAGAAACGGCAACCACTTTAGCGGAAACGGCAGGGCCGTTCATTCTGGCAATTCTTGGCGTACTCAAGATCGGGATGGACGATAATAAGTGGCTATAAAGAGAACACGAGATAACAAGATTTTGATGCTGCTCATTGCGGCGTTGTCCGCTCTTGCATTCACGATGTTCTGGACAATGATTACGAAAACATGGGATGAGCTTAGGACGCTGCGGGAGAATTACAATATTTTATCATGCGATGCGGTCAGGTTTGATTGTGAAATAAAAAATCTTTACAACCGCACTATGAATCAAGAAGACAA
>JAUXGQ010000274.1 GCA_030621975.1 Gammaproteobacteria bacterium
CCCAACCAAGCGCTGCACCCGACCCAGAAACCGCTACGCGCTTTTTGGGCGAGTGAGCTTGTACGTAATTACACGAATTTAAAATGTCCGCTCCTGGCCGTTAGCGGTCTCTCAGTGCCACGCATCTCGTCCCGTGATCCTGCCCCCCCTCCAGTCGAGAAAATCTGGTGAAATAAACTGAGTGCTAACAGGGCGGAAGAGTTGTGAATTGTTGCCGAAAAGGGTGGCGGGTTGTTCTCAAGTGTCCCACCAGTGTCCCATAGGCAATAAAAAACCGCTTCAGATTAACCCTAAGCGGTTGTTTTTATTGGTGGGCCCTGAAGGACTCGAACCTTCGACCAAGGGATTATGAGTCCCCTGCTCTAACCAACTGAGCTAAGGGCCCGCTGTGAGATCTTTATCCCGTCCTACTCGTTATCGAGGAAGCTGCGCAGTCGATCGGAACGCGATGGGTGCCGGAGTTTGCGCAAGGCCTTGGCCTCGATCTGACGGATTCGTTCACGGGTCACGTCAAACTGTTTTCCGACTTCCTCCAGCGTGTGATCCGTATTCATGTCGATGCCAAAGCGCATGCGAAGGACCTTGGCCTCGCGGGAGGTGAGTCCCGCAAGCATGTTCTGGGTGGCCTCCCGCAGTCCTTCGGCGGTGGCCGAGTCCACGGGGGAGATCACGCCCGCATCCTCGATGAAGTCTCCCAGGTGAGAGTCTTCGTCGTCACCGATGGGGGTTTCCATGGAGATGGGCTCCTTGGCGATCTTGAGCACCTTGCGTATCTTGTCCTCGGGCATTTCCATGCGTTCGGCCAGTTCTTCAGGGGTGGCCTCGCGGCCCATCTCCTGGATCATCTGTCGTGAGATGCGATTGAGCTTGTTGATGGTCTCGATCATATGGACCGGGATGCGTATGGTGCGCGCCTGGTCGGCGATGGAGCGGGTGATCGCCTGACGGATCCACCAGGTCGCATAGGTTGAGAACTTATATCCCCGCCGGTATTCGAACTTGTCCACCGCCTTCATCAGGCCGATATTGCCTTCCTGGATCAGGTCCAGAAACTGGAGGCCCCTGTTGGTGTATTTCTTCGCGATTGAAATGACCAGCCTCAGGTTGGCCTCGACCATTTCCTTTTTCGCGCGCCGGGCTTTGGCCTCGCCGATGGACATGCGGCGGTTGATCTCTTTGATCTCGCTGATGCTCAGGCAGCTCTCTTTTTCCACCTCGACGAGGCGCCTCTGGCAGCGCGTGATCTCCGTGGCAAGCTCTTCCAGGTCGTCCGAATAGGATTTTCCAGATGCGATCTGGTCATCCACCCAGTCCAGGTTGGTTTCATTGTCCGGGAAAGAGGTGATGAATTCCCTGCGCGGCATGTGGGCCTGGTCGACGCACAGGCTCATAATGAGCCTTTCCTGACTGCGGATCCGAAAAATCGTATAGCGCAGATTGTCGACCAGGCGGACGAAAAGTCCCGGCAGGAACTTGAACTCGAGAAAGACCTTGGATGCCGCGTCCGCAGACTTCTTGCTTTTCGCGTGATCCTTACCGTACTTCTTCAGATAGTTGATCAGATTCTTGTACTGCTTGCGCAGAACGGCCAGCTTAGCGGCGGCTTCCTCCGGATCAGGACCAAGGTCGACTTCGGCCTCCTCGGTACCTTCGTCCTTGCCGCCACCCGCTGTCCCTGCCTTGGCCGCTATCTCTGGCGGCTTGGGGATTCCCTCGGGTTCGTTGGGATCTACAAAACCGTTGATAATGTCGGTGAGACGAATCTCGTTCTGTTCCAAGCGGTCGAACAGCTTGAGCACTGTATTGATGCTGCCCGGATAGGTGGACAGTGCCGCGAGCACCTGATTGAGCCCGTCCTCGATACGTTTGGCGATTTTCAACTCGCCTTCCCGGGTGAGGAGCTCTACCGTACCCATTTCCCGCATGTACATGCGCACCGGATCGGTGGTGCGCCCGAATTCGCTGTCGACGCTGGCCAACGCCGCGGCCGCAGCTTCCGCCGCATCCTCGTCCGTGGATACCGCCGTATCCGTGATCGCCTGGTCGTCGGTGTCGGGCGCGGTCTCATGGACCTGGATCCCCATATCGTTGATCATCCGAACGATGTCTTCGATCTGATCGGGCTCAACAATACTGTCCGGGAGATGGTCATTAACCTCAGTATAAGTAAGGAAACCCTTTTCCTTACCCTTCGCGATCAGTTGCTTCAGTTGGGATTGCTGTTGGTGCTGATCCATTTCCTACCTTATAGACAAATTACATGCGGCAAAATTAAACAGAGAATTTTAACACATTATCTCGATCTTGCGCCACTTCAGGTCCCATTTTTCCCATCCTGTGCGGGACTGGTCAGCAGGCGCTGCAGGTGCTGCTTCTCTTCTGCGGTCAGCGTCCGATCGCGGGTTTTGGCCAGCAGTTTGCTGGCTTCCTGCTTGCGGTACTGCTCGTTTAGACGTTGCAGGGCGTCCAGAAATTCCGTTTCAATCCCGCTTTCCGGAATCGGGAGCTCCATATTGATCAGCTTGTAAAGGTGAGGCTCCTCCGCGGTTCCTCGCCAATGCTCGAGCAACGGACCCTGTTTAAGGTTAGGCCGCTTCCTGATTAATTCAAGTAATTGACTAAGGAGGGGAATACCCGGCGTATCCAAGTGTTGCCAGGGGGGATTTCCTTCCTGATATCGGTTCGCCAGAGAGGGGTGCTGCAGGAGCAGGGCGACAGCCGTGCGTACCGGGGACATATGGGTGCGGTCCGCGCGGGATCGCACGGCCGCTCTGACGTGTGGCGGCGGCGATGCCGCGGGTTTACTCAGCTTTGCGGCATCGATTTCCGCAAGTTCCGCGAGCCTGTTCAACATCATCTCGCGAAAGATACCCCGGGGCAGCTTGTCGATGTAGGGTCGGGCGAGCTCCACCAGTCGGGCACGACCGTCCAGGCTGCCGACGTCTACTTTAGCTGACAGTTTGTCGAACAGGAATTGGGAAAGGGGAGTGGATCCGTCCAGCGCACTTTCGAAGGCCTGGGTGCCCTGCGCCCGAATCAGGGTATCGGGATCTTCGCCTTCGGGCAGAAACAGGAACCGGGCTTCGCGGCCTTCGCGCAGGTGGGGCAGGGTGGTGTTCATGGCTTTCCATGCGGCGTCTCTTCCCGCGCGGTCGCCGTCGAAGCAGAAAATGATCTCCGGTGTCGCCCGAAACAGTCGTTCCACGTGCTCGGGTGTGGTGGCGGTGCCGAGGGTCGCTACCGCATAGCGGATACCGAACTGGGCCAGCGCGATAACGTCCATATACCCTTCCACGACCACCAGGCGATTGAGTTCGCGCAGAGACTGGCGCGCCTCGTAGAGCCCGTATAGTTCCCTGCCTTTGTGAAAGACGCCGGTCTCCGGGGAATTCAGGTATTTGGGGGTGGCATCGCCCAGCACCCTGCCGCCGAAGGCGATGCTGCGGCCCCTGTGGTCGCGGATGGGAAACATGATGCGTTCCCGGAAACGGTCGTAATAACGGCCTTCCCGTTCCGACAACAGGCCGGCCTGCAGCAGCAGGTTCAGGCGGTCCTTCTCGCCTCCGAGCCGGCGCAGCAGATTGTCCCAGCCGGGTGGGGCGAATCCGAGCCCGAAATCCGCCGCTATCTCGCCGCTCAGCCCTCGATCTTTGAGGTAAGCGACGGGGCGATCCGCCTGGGGATGGCTGCGTAGCTGTTGCTGGTAAAAGGCCTTTGCCTGCTCCAGCAGGCCGTACAAGGGTGTCAGATCGGGGCCGCTTGGCGCACCCTCGTCGCGGGGAACCTCGATCCCGGCCAGACTGGCAAGATCCTCGACCGCTTCCACGAACCCCATGTGATCGTACTCCATGAGAAAGCCGATGGCGGAACCGTGGGCGCCGCAGCCGAAGCAGTGGTAAAACTGCTTCTCCCGGCTGACGGTGAAAGAGGGGGTCTTCTCGTCATGGAACGGGCAGCGGGCCTGGAAATCACGGCCCGTTTTTTTCAGTGGCACGCGGGTGTTTACGACATCCACGATGTCCACCCGGGTCAGCAGGGTGTCGATGAAGTCGCGAGGAATCCGTCCAGCCATTGGCTTTAGATAGGCTGAGATTTGGGTGGAGGCTTTCAGCCGCCTAGGAGGCTGTCCGAGAATGGATGACCTACTGCGCGAATGTGGATGCCGGCCGGATTTCGCGCTCGAATTTGTTAAATATGGCCAATATTCGCCTTATTCGAGCACGAAATCCGGCTCGGCCCCACGTCCGCTC
>JAUXGQ010000439.1 GCA_030621975.1 Gammaproteobacteria bacterium
ATCCTGAAAAATCATGTTAATCCTGTCTAAATTATGGAGATGATTTTTAGAGGAAATGGAGAAGTCTGAGGTTCGACTATGCCCCGGCGGCCGATCGTCCAACCTGCTTCGCCAGATCGACCCGAAATTCCGAACCCCGATGAGAAGTCCGAGCTAGACCATGTCAAAGACGACAGACGAAAAAGGCTCCAGGTACAAGCGGGTGCTGCCCGTTGTGACGCGGCGGGAGTTCATGCGTAATCTGGGGATAACCGCGGGCGCCGCGGCGGGCTTCACCGCACTGGGCCTGCTCAGCTACAGCAAAGAACCGGTGCTCCGCACCGAAGAGCCAGTCCATCACTGGAAGAATTTTCGCATCGAACCGTCCGGCGTCTTACCCGAGCTCGCCGTGGTTCGAGGCACCCAGGTGGACCCGATGGTCAGGGAGGCGGTCGGCAGCCTGGGGGGCATCGAGCGTTTCATCAACAAGGGCGATAAGGTCCTGCTCAAACCCAATGTGGGTTGGGACCGCCAGCCCGAACAGGCCGCCAACACCAACCCGGACGTGGTCGCCGCCGTGGCCCGTTTGTGCCGTGAGGCGGGCGCCGCGGAGGTCTGGGTCACCGATGTTTCCATCAACGACCCTCAGCGCTGTTTCGTCCGCTCCGGGATCCAAGCCGCGGCCCAGGGGGCGGGGGCCAGGGTATTGCTGCCGGGCGGCAACGACTTCTGGCAGACAGACATGGGGGGGGATCTGCTCAAGATCTGGCCGGTATCCCGCTTCTTCCACCAGGCCGACCGGGTCATTAATCTGCCGGTGGTCAAGCACCATTCCCTGTGCGGCTGCACCCTGGCCATGAAAAACTGGTACGGCGTACTGGGCGGGCGGCGCAACCAGCTGCATCAACAGATCCATACGTCCATTGTGGACCTGGCGGCGGCCGTGCGCCCGACCCTCACCATCATGGACGCCACCCGGGTACTTAAACAAAACGGACCCACCGGCGGTAGCCTGCAGGACGTGGCCATCGAAAACACCCTCATCGCTGGTGTCGACGAGGTGGCGATCGACGCCTACTGCCTGCAGTTCCTGTATCTGTCTCCCGATGCGGTGCCGTTTCTGGCCCTCGGCGAACAGCGAGGCCTGGGGCGGGTCGATTGGCGCACATTGCGCAGGGTTGAAAGTCAGCTGGGTTAGGCCGAAGCTTAAGTGGACTGACGTCCGAAAAATGCCGGTCATCGAGCTCGCATGCTTGCAGAGCTCAACATTCCTTGAAAACCCGTAGCTTGCGTTGAGCTTGCGAAACGCAGGATTGCCCCAGAGGCCGAATATGCTTCCCAAAAAGCTCCGCACCCTCCGGCAGATCTACGCGGTATTCTTCTTCGCCCTGTTTCTGCTCCTGCTGCTGCTCACGGACTACGCCAACCTCAAGGGCTTTCAGACCTCGCTGTTCCACGAGATGAACCCCCTCACCGCCATCGCGGGTTTCCTCTCCAGCGGCACCTTCTACAAGGGCCTGCTATGGTCGCTGGCGATCATCGTGCTGACCCTGTTTCTGGGGCGCTTCTTCTGCTCCTGGATCTGCCCCCTGGGGATCCTGAATCAGTTCATGAGCTGGTTCTTCAATCGACGTAAACCCCTTCAGGACTATGAGATCAACAGATACCGGCCCATCTACCGCCTGAAGTACTATCTGCTCGCCGCGCTCCTGATGCTGGCCCTGTTCGGCTCCCTGCAGATCGGGCTGCTGGATCCCATTGCCCTGATGGCCCGTTCCTTCACCGCTTCGGTGCTGCCCGCGGCCAACCAGGCCGGCGCCGGGATCTACCTCAACCAGCCGGTGTTCCACGGCGGGGCGCTGATCGCCTCGATCCTGCTCGCCATCATCCTGGCAAACCGCTTCCTGACCCGTTTCTGGTGCCGGGTGCTCTGCCCCCTGGGGGCGCTGCTGGGGCTGCTGTCGCGTCGCGCCCCCCTGCGCATCCAGCGCGACGTGGACAAATGCATCGACTGCGACAAGTGTCTTAAGAGCTGCCAGGGCGCCTGCGACCCCCACCAGGAACTGCGCATCAGCGAATGCCACGTATGCATGAACTGCATCGAGGACTGCCCGAGCCAGGCGCTGCATTTCGGCCTGCCCCGAGAGCGCAGCTCGGTGCACCGCCCCCTGGACGTGGGACGTCGCCGGCTGATGGAGACCCTGGTGGCCTCGGCAGCGCTTTTCCCCATGCTGCGCAGCGCCGTGTCCGCCAAGACCAATCCCCCGCCGGAGGTCATCCGCCCGCCGGGCTCCCTGCCGGAAGCCGAGTTTCTGGCACGCTGCATCAAGTGCGCGGCCTGTATGAAGGTCTTCCCCACCAACGTACTGCAACCGGCGCTGCTGGAGGCGGGCATCGAGGGTCTGTGGACACCGATCCTGGTCAACCGCATCGGCTACTGTGAGCAGAACTGCGTGCTGTGCGGCCAGGTCTGTCCCACCGGCGCCATCCGCTCCATACCCGTGCAGGAGAAGATCGGCGCGCCCCCCTACGACAGACCCCACAAACTGGGAACCGCCTTCTACGATCGCGGACGTTGTCTGCCCTGGGCCATGCACATCGAGTGCATCGTCTGCGAGGAGATGTGCCCCACCTCGCCCAAGGCGATCTGGTACAAGAGCGTGGATATCCGCGACCGCGACGGCGAGACCCTGCGCCTGAAGCAGCCCTACGTGGATCCGCGCCTGTGCATCGGCTGCGGGATCTGTGAGAATAAATGCCCCGTGGAGGACAAGGCGGCCATTCGGGTATCCTCCGTGGGCGAAACCCGCTCCGAAAGCAACCAGATGATTCTGAACGCAAAGCTGACGCTCTAATATGCACCTGCATTTCAACCCCCTCGGCGGCCTGGCCGGCGACATGTTCTGCGCGGCGGTCCTGGACGCCTTTCCGGCCCTGTATCCCGAGCTGGAAACGGCCATCGAAGGCCTGGGCGCGCCCGTCCCCGTGGCGCTGGCGCTGCAGGACGGCCCGGGCATTCTGAAGGGCAAGCGGTTCCTGGTCAGTCCCGCGGAGCCCGCGATCCATCGACATACGAGTTTCCCGGAGATCGAGGGGCTGCTTGAGCGCGCCCGGCTGGATGCCGAGGTGCGCGATCGCGCGCTCGCGATCTTTCGCCTGCTGGCGGAGGCCGAGGGCCGGGTGCAC
>JAUXGQ010000460.1 GCA_030621975.1 Gammaproteobacteria bacterium
GCAACCCTCGAGGGCACCGTGCAACGCGCGGTGGTCGCACCCTACGAGGGCTACCTCGCCGCGGCCCACGCCCGCGCCGGGGAGCCCGTGAGCGCCGGCCAGGTGCTCGCGGAGTTGGATGACAGGGACCTGAAACTCGAGCACCGCAAATGGCGGGGCCAGCGCGAGGAACTGAACAAGCAATACCGCAAGGCCCTCGCGAATCTGGACCATTCCCAGGTCCGAATCCTGCGCGCGCAGATGGCTCAGGCCGAGGCGGAGATCGAGCTCCTGGAGGAACGGCTCGCACGCACCCGGCTGCTGGCCCCCATCGACGGCGCCATCATCTCCGGTGACCTGAGCCGCTCCCTTGGCACGCCCGTAGAACGTGGCCAGGTCCTGTTCGAGATCGCACCGCTGGACGGCTACCGCGTGGTACTGGAGGTGGACGAGTGGGACATTGCCGACATCAGCCTTGGCCAGCAGGGCCAGCTCACCCTGTCGGCACTGCCTGGTGAACGCCTGCCGCTGACGGTGGAGAATATCTCAACCGTGTCCCAGGCGGAGGAAGGACACGCGGTGTTCAGAGTCGAGGCCAGTCTGCAAGGCACGTCCGATTACCTGCGACCCGGGATGCAAGGCGTAGCCAAGGTCTTGGTGGACCGTCGCAACCTGGTGCGGATCTGGACCCGCAGGCTGATAGCTCAGACCCAGCTCTGGATCTGGACCTGGTTGCCGTGAGGACCGCCCTCATGACCGACACGACCGATCATGCTGCCTGGGACCGGATTGCCCCGCTGCGGCCGCGCCTGCGGGCCCACACGCAAATCATCCGCCATCATTACCGGGGGCAACCCTGGTACGTGCTGCAGAACCGGGTATCGACCCAATTCTATCGGTTCAGCACCGAGGCCCACCGGTTTATCCGCCTTATGGATGGCAAACGAACCATTCAGGCGATCTGGGACGAGATCGGCGCAGAGCAGGAAGATCCTTCCCTGACCCGGGAAGGCATCGTGCATATGATGGCCCAGCTGCACGCCGCTGATATGTTGCAGACCAACCTTCCGGCAGACGTCAACGAGCTCTACGAACGCCGCAAGAGGCAACGGCGCCGCAAGTGGCAGAGCCGTCTGATGCGGCCTTTGGCGCAACGCTTCCGTCTGCTGGACCCGGAACGATTTCTTACCGCTGCCCTACCCCTGGTGCGACCCGCCTTCGGACGGCTGGGACTGTTCATCTGGCTCCTGGTCGTGGCTGCAGGGCTGCTGCTGGGGATTACCCATTGGCCGGAGTTGGCGGCACACTGGTCGAGCCGTGCCCTGGATCCACGCAATCTCCTGCTGATGGTCCTGATATTTCCCATCGTCAAGGGGCTGCACGAACTCGGTCACGCCTTCGCCACCAAGGTTTGGAACGGGGAAGTGCACGAGATGGGTATCATGCTGTTGGTGCTGATGCCGATCCCGTACGTGGATGCCTCGGCCGCCAACGCCTTCGTCGGCAAGCGAAAACGCATCATGGTGGGTGCCGCGGGGATCATGGTGGAGGTTTTTCTGTCCGCGCTGGCCATGTTTCTCTGGCTCAACGTGCAACCCGGCCTGGTGCGGGACATCGCCTTCGACGTGATGCTCATCGGCGGGGTATCCACCCTGCTGTTCAACGGCAACCCCCTGCTGCGCTTCGATGGTTACTACATCCTGGCGGATGCCATCGAGATCCCGAATCTGGGGCCCCGCTCCACTCGCTACCTCGGCTACCTGGTTAAACGGTATCTGTTCGGCCTGCAGGACGTCCAATCGCCGGTCACGGCGCCCGGCGAGCGGGGCTGGTTCGTCGTCTACGGGGTGGCCTCGATGCTGTACCGCCTGGTGATCAGTTTCGTCATCGCCCTGTTCGTGGCCACCCAGCTCTTCCTGGTCGGGGTTGTGCTCGCGCTCTGGGCCTTGACTGTGCAAATCGTGTATCCGGCCGGGAAGCACCTCGGCTTTCTGCTGTTCAACCCCAAGCTGCGGGGGCGGCGGCTTCGCCCGCTCACCGTATCGGCGCTGCTGGCCCTCACGACGATCGCTTTCGTCTTTGGGGTTCCCGTTCCTTCCTGGACCCGCGCGGAAGGCGTTATCAGGTTGCCCGAACAGTCGCTGGTGCGCGCCGGCACGGAAGGCTTCATTGTCAGTCTCCTGGGCGCAAACGGCCAAAAGGTGATCAAGGGTGACCCTCTGTTCGTGCTGCAAGACCCCGTGCTAAGCACTCGGGTATCGATCCTGGAGTGGAACCTGCGCGAGCTCGAAGCCCGTCTCGCCGCGGACCTGTTCAAGGACCGGGTTCAGGCGGAGATCTTCAAGGACGAGATCGCAGAGGTCCAGGCGGAACTCCATGAGGCCAGAGCACGCCGTGACCGCTTGACCATCCGCAGCCCCGCCAGCGGAACCCTCACGGTCCCAAGGGCCAGAGACCTCGAGGGCCGATTCGTGCGGCAAGGCGATCTGCTCGCCTATGTGGCTGACCTGTCCACCGTCACCGCACGCGTCGTGGTCCCGCAGACCGCGGTGGATCTGGTCCGCCGGCGTACCAGGGATGTGGAAGCCAGGCTCGCGAGCCGGCCGGCGGACACCATAAAGGCGAGCATAGCGGGGGACATACCTTCGGCAACGGACCAGTTGCCAAGCCGGGTCCTGGGCACCCAGGGCGGCGGCGCCATTGCGGTCGATGCGCGCGATGAGGAAGGCGTGAGGGCCATCGACCGGGTCTTCCAGTTCGATATCGCACTGCCCGCGGACACACCCCAGGGATACGCGGGCACCAGGGTCTATGTGCGCTTCAGCCACGGTAAAGAGCCCCTCGCACGCCAATGGTACCGAGCCCTGCGGCAACTGTTTCTGGCACGACTGCAGGTTTAGGGCTCGCGTAGAAATTAATTCACATTTTGGGGCGTCGAGATGCCCGTCCAGCAAGGCGAGAGGAGTGCGAGCAGTGGCACATGGATGTGCCGTTAACGGACCTAAGGATGGA
>JAUXGQ010000480.1 GCA_030621975.1 Gammaproteobacteria bacterium
CCCGACAACGCCTCATTCAGCCCGCTATGGAAGCCAGCACCCTGGCAAACTGATCATAGCCTTCCGTTTCCGCGAGCAATTCCCTCTCGATATTCAGGTTGGAACGGCGACGGTTGCGTTCCGGATCAAAACGAATTGGCTTGTGCTTGCGGTTGACAAAAGGTCTCACTGCGAGTCGTTTTCCATTCAGCCGCGTGCCGTGGAGACTTTTCGCCAAGGTGTCACCGGCTCTGTCGGGTACCACGGTGACTATACCGTGGCGTTCCGCGGAACCTCTTGCGTCCTTGATGCGCACGACGTCGCAGTCGACAATCTGCGGCTTCGTCAAGAACGCCAGTCGAAAACGCCGTTTCAACCCGGCCATGACGAAGCGCTGGAGATCGGATTTCGTCGCTGAATTGGGAATTCTGGGAATAATAATCTTCATGGAACTGCACCCCGGTCAAACTGCTGTAACTTCCTGTCCGGGATAACGGTCCGATTGGTGGTAACTTTAGCCCGGACTTCTCACCGCCGAGCACACAGAGAGCGCAGAGTTGTTTGAATTTACAAGGGTTTTTAGAGACCCAGGGGGTTGTGCGGGTCCACACCTTCCATAAACGGACGCCTACGGTCGCTGTCGGTAATCTGATACACCTTGCCTATCCAGTTGGCAACGATGGCCCCGGCCGTATCATGCCAGGTGTTATCGAGTCTGCGCACAACCAGGGCCTCCGGAAACTCCGGGGCTTCCCCGCCTTTATCCAGGACCTGCAGCAGACGGTCGTGGTATTCGTCCAGAATACCCTGTTCCAGCAGACCAAAATATCGTTCCGGAAACGGGGGATAATCCTGGCGCTCGCCATCGGCATAACGCACCACCTCCCGTTTGTACTCCTTGAGCAGGCTGACGGTATCGTATTCGGGGTGCCCCTGGAAATAGACTACCCGAAATCGGTCCTCGCTGACTGCGAGGTGGACTCCGGCCGTTTCGCTTTCGACCAGGACGTGCAGACCTGCGGCATCGAACTGCTGCCGACCGATATCGTTCAAGCGCGAATGGGGAACGTCGAAGCGGGTATTGACGCCGAGTACCAGTGGGTGGTGACGATCCAGCACCCGATGGGAGAATACACCCCACCGCTTTGCGGCGAGGGGACGTCGCTTCTGACCGTGGTGCAGGTCGAGTACCGCGTGGGTGGCCAGACAGGAACACAGGGTCGACGTAACGTTTTCCACCGCCCAGCCTATAACCTCCCCCAGCGGCTTCCAGAATGGCTCCTCAGGCAGATTTGGATGGGTAACGTTGGCACCGGAAACGATGAGGGCATCAAGCCCTTCTTCCCGGATCTTCTCGAAAGGCTCGTAGTACCTGTCGATATGCGCCTGTGCCTTGGGGCTGCGTGCAATCTCTTTCAGCGTGAACGGGTGCATGTAGAACTGGGCGATGGGATTGCTCTCCCCCACCAGGCGGAAAAACTGCCTTTCGGTGGCCGCCAGCGCGGCGTCCGGCATCATGTTGAGCAATCCGATGTGCAGCTCACGGATATCCTGATGGAGCGCGCGGACCGCCGGCAGGACGATATGGCCTTCCTGTTTCAGCCTGTCGAAGGTGGGTAGCTTATTGTGTGCGACCAGAGGCATGGCGTAAATCCCGACAACAAAACATAAGGCGCAAAGAAAAGGGTATACCCATGAATCGGCCGTTCATCGGTTACCGTTACCGCGCTCGATCGCCATCTCCAAGAGCTTGAAAAAACCGGCAGCATCTTCGACCTTCCCGAGCTCATCGGACGTGACAGTATAGCCCAGGGGGCCGGCGATGGCCTCGTACCTGGGTATCCTCGCGTGGAAAAGGCGTGGAAACACCCAGCGGGTAAAATCGACGGGATCGATCAGCGCGACATAACTCAAGTCCTTCTCGCGCATATAGATATCGACCTGCTCATCCAGAAACTCGGGCCTGTAATACAAGGGCTTGGGATCCTGGTAAGCGCGCTTGATCAGTTCGATTTCATCGTTTCGAGTAGCCTGAATATAGAGAAACAGCGTGTGCTTCTCCAACAACTCGATAACGGCCGGATCTTCCAACTCACACAGGCTGCCGCCCACATCGTTCACGAAATGCCGATAGCCGAAGATCTCCCGCGCTTTGCGTATGAATTCGGGAACATCCATCATGGCATCGATTTCCGCCTGCCGATACAGCGCCTGTCGTCGTTTGAATTCCCGCAGCGGCAGACCCTCCTCCTCCGGGTTGCCCAGCATCCCGACGAAACTCAGGACCGGCTGCAGATTATCCACGCCGATATTATTACGGACCTTTATGGAATCGGAGCGCAACAGGTTGCGAATAAAGGGTATCTGCATCGCCTGCTGCTTGATGTTATCGAGTATGGGCTCACCCAGATACCGGGTACCGATTCGATAATCGCCTGAATAGTGGAACCATTGATGCCGGCGCAACATATTCGACAGACGGGTTTTGCCGACGCCGGACATGCCGAGTAGGGTAATACTCTTGTGCTTCCAGTCTCTAAATTCCTGGACGCTCAGCTTCAAGTCACTTTTTCCTCTTAGTCAGTTAGAATCCGGAAAATGCGATTTCCCGGCTTGCGTCTCTGAAAACCCCCAGGGACGGGTTTTTCAGAGCTCGCTTGAATCGATTCCATCACGCCTGATGCAGCGTTTGCTCCTTACCCCGTAGGAGCCCGCTTGCGGGCGAACCGACACTGTCGTTTGCCTCCGGCGCCCCCCGGATGGCGGTATCCGCCCGACCCTCCGACATTACCTGCAGGGCCCTCAGGAACCGCTGCTCCAGAGACACCCTGGCCTGTTCCGATGCGGGCCCGCTCAGGTACCATTCCTTCTCAAGCCGC